>NZ_JALLGN010000011.1:0-120851 GCF_023072605.1 Brevibacterium sp. R8603A2 | reverse complement strand
CCCAGAGCTTCGAAGGCGGCCAGATCCACTGGTCACGCGACACCGGAGCCCACTCCACCCGCGGCGCCATCCAACGCCACTGGCGCTCCCAGGGCTGGGAGAACGGCCGGCTCGGCTACCCCACCAGCGAAGAGACCCCCGTCGCAGGCGGAGGGGTGCGCCAGAGCTTCCAGGGCGGCGTGCTCTTCTGGCGCAGCGCCACCGGGGTCGTCACCGTCCGCGATGCGATCGGACGCCGCTACGAACAGAACGGCGGCCACGAAGGCTGGATGGGCGCCCCCCTGAGGAACGAAGGACGCCTGCGCAACGGCGGCGCCTCCCAGAGCTTCGAAGGCGGCCAGATCCACTGGTCACGCGACACCGGAGCCCACTCCACCCGCGGCGCCATCCAACGCCACTGGCGCTCCCAGGGCTGGGAGAACGGCCGGCTCGGCTACCCCACCAGTGAGGAGACCCCCGTCGCAGGCGGAGGGGTGCGCCAGACCTTCGAGGGCGGCACCCTCTACTGGCAGCCGGGACGCGGCGTCCGCGTCGAGAACTGAGAGCCCCTGAGCCCCTGGCGGACCCGCCGGGGGCTCAGGAGAAGTCGAAGCCGAGGCGCCCGAGCTGCTTGGGGTCGCGCTGCCAGTCCTTCGCGACCTTGACGTGGAGGTCGAGGTAGATCGGGGTGCCGAGGAGCGCCTGGATCCCCTGCCGCGCCCGGGTGCCGATCTCCTTGAGCCGCGCACCCCGCTTGCCGATGACGATCGCCTTCTGGCTGGGCCGCTCGACGTAGATGTTCACGTGCACATCCCACAACGGGTGGTCCTCGTCGCGGCCCTCGCGCGGCCCCATCTCCTCCACCTGCACCGCGAGCGAGTGCGGGAGCTCGTCGCGCACACCCTCGAGCAGCGCCTCGCGGACGAGCTCGGCGACCATGACCGATTCCGGCTCGTCGGTGAGCTCCCCGTCGGGGTACAGCCGGGGCGAGGGCGGGAGGTGCCCGGCGAGCACGCTGTCCACGGTGTCGACCTGGAAGTCGTCCTGCGCGGACACCGGCACGATGTCGGCGAACTCCCCGAGCTCGCCGACCGCCATGAGCGCCTGCGCCACCCGCTCCCGGTCGACGAGGTCGGTCTTCGTCACGAGCGCGACGACCGGGGTGCGGCGTGCAACCTGCTGGAGCTGCTCGGCGATGTAGCGGTCGCCCGGTCCGATCTTCTCGTTCGCCGGCAGGCAGAAGCCGATGACGTCGACCTCGGACAGGGTGGACACGACGAGGTCGTTGAGGCGCGCGCCGAGCAGGGTGCGCGGCCGGTGCAGGCCCGGGGTGTCGACGAGCACGAGCTGGTGGTCCGGCCGGTGGACGATGCCGCGGATCGTGTGCCGGGTGGTCTGCGGCTTCGCCGAGGTGATGGCGATCTTCGCCCCGACGAGCGCGTTCGTCAGCGTGGACTTGCCGGTGTTCGGCCGCCCCACGAAGCAGGCGAAGCCGGCGCGGTGGCCCTCGGGGACGTCGGGATCGATGAGCGATGTCATGGCGTGACCGCCTCCTGGGTCTCGGTGACGACGACGTGGGTGATGCGGTGGCGGCGGCCCTGGCCGGGCAGCGCGCGGACGCTGAGGCCGGCGATGACCGCCTCGGAGCCCTCGATCGGCACGCGGCCGATCTCCTTGGTCAGCAGCCCGCCGACGGTGGTGACGTCGTCCTCCTCGATCCGCACGTCGAAGTGGTCGGCGAAGTCCTCGATCTGGGTGCGTGTGCTCACGTGGAAGACGCCCGGGGTGATCTCGGCGATGTCGGCGTCGGCGACGTCGTGCTCGTCATCGATCTCGCCGACGATCTCCTCGACGATGTCCTCGATGGTGATGATCCCCGCGGTGCCGCCGTACTCGTCGACGACGACGGCGACGTGGTTGCTCTCGCGCTGCATCTGCCGCAGCAGGTCGTCGACGGCCTTGGTGTCGGGCACGAAGGCGACGGACCGGGCGAGCGCGCGGACCGGCGTGCCGTGCTCCTCCGGGTGCGCGTGCAGCCGGCGGGCGACGTCCTTGAGGTAGAGCACGCCGATGATGTCGTCGACGTCCTCGTCGATCACCGGGATGCGGGAGAAGCCCGAGCGGAGGAACAGGCTCATCGCCTTGGCGAGCGGGATCTCCGCGTCCACGGTGACGAGGTCGGTGCGCGGCACCATGACCCGGTAGGTGCGGGTGTCGCCGAGGTCGAACACGCTCTTGATCATGTCGCGCTCGTCGTCCTCGATGACATCGGCGCGGTCGACGAGGTCGCGCAGCTGCTCCTCGGACACGAACGGGCCGTCGCGGTACACCTGGGCCGGGGTGAGCATGTTGCCCATCCACACGAGCACGCGGGCGAACGGGCCGAGCGCGGTGCGCAGCCCGGCGACGAGCCCGCCGAGGGCGAGCGACACCGACAGCGAACGCCGCCGGCCGATCGTGCGCGGCGAGATCCCGGCGACGACGAACACCGCGATCGAGGCGGTGAGCACGGTGCAAAGCACCATCTGCCAGCTCGCATCGAACACCGCGTTGTAGGCCATCGCGACGAACACCGTGGCCATCGCCTCGAACACCTGACGGGAGAAGGTGAGGACGTTGATGTGGGTGGGCAGGTCGGCGAGGATCCGGGCGACCTTGGCGGCGCCGCGGCGACCGTCCTCGACCGCGTCGGCGATCTGGTGATGGGACACCGCCCAGAGGGCGGCGTCCGCGGCGGCAAGCACCGCGGCCACGGCGAGGCAGACGAGCGCGAGGGCGAAGAACAGCAGGATCACGGCGGCTCAGTCCTCCGTCGGCTCGGGCACCGAGGTGCGGCCCGGCTCCCTCTCGGAGAACCAGGTGAGGAGGAGGTTGCGCTGCAGACCGAACATCTCCTCCTTCTCCGCCGGCTCCCCGTGGTCGTAGCCCATGAGGTGGAGCAGGCCGTGGACGGTGAGGAGGAGGACCTCGTCGTGCAGGGTGTGCCCGGCGCGCTGAGCCTGCTCGGCGGCGACGGCGGGGCAGATGACGATGTCGCCGAGCGTGCCCTCGGCATCCGTGTCCCCGGGCCGCAGCTCGTCCATCGGGAAGGACATGACGTCGGTGGGGCCGGGCAGGTCCATCCACTCGACGTGGAGCTCGCTCATCGCCTCCTCGGAGGCAAACCGGACGTACACCTCGGCGGCGGGGTGGATGCCCATCCGCTCGAGCACGTGCGCGGTGAGCTCCTCGACCTCGCGGAGCGCGATGTCGTAATCGGTCTCGTTGCCGATCTCGACGCTCATCCCCTGCTGCCCTTCCGGGACCGGCCGGGCGCGGACTCCTCCGCGGCGGACCACAGGTCGTAGGCGTCGACGATCGCCGACACGAGGCTGTGGCGCACGACGTCCTTGCTCGTGAGCTCGCAGAAGGCGATGTCGTCGACCCCGGAGAGGATGTCGCGGACGACCTTGAGGCCGCTCCGGGTGCCGCCGGGCAGGTCGATCTGCGTGGCGTCGCCGGTGACGACCATCCGGGAGTTGAAGCCGAGCCGGGTGAGGAACATCTTCATCTGCTCCGGCGTCGTGTTCTGCGCCTCGTCGAGGATGACGAACGCATCGTTGAGGGTGCGCCCGCGCATGTAGGCCAGCGGCGCGACCTCGATCGTCCCGGAGTCGAGGAGCAGCCGGATCCGGTCGGGCTCGATCATGTCGTGGAGCGCATCGTAGAGCGGCCGCACGTAGGGGTCGATCTTCTCGTTGAGGGTGCCGGGGAGGAAGCCGAGCTTCTCGCCGGCCTCGACCGCCGGGCGGGTGAGGATGATCCGGGACACGTCCTTGTGCTGGAGCGCGTTGACCGCCATCGCCATCGCGAGGTACGTCTTGCCGGTGCCGGCCGGTCCCACGCCGAAGGTGATGGTGTGGGTGCGGATCGCGTTGACGTACTGGTGCTGGCCGAAGGTCTTGGGCCGCACGGTGCGCCCGCGGGAGGACAGGATGTTCTCACCGAGCACCTCGGAGGCCGAGGCGCCGGGCACCTCCATCCGGTGCACCCGCCCGACGGTCTCCTCGTCGATCCGGTGGCCGGCGGCCACGAGCTTCTTGAGCTCGCCGATCGTCGTGACGAGCGCGTCGACGTCGTCAGTCGGGCCCTCGAGCGTGAGGTCGCGCTCCCGGCAGTGGATGTCGACGTCGGGTGCGAGCTCCTCGAGCACCCGGAGGTTCGCCTCGGCGGGGCCGAAGAGCGCGACGAGATCGATGCCCTCGGGCACGGAGAGCCGGACCTTCGACGGGAGGGATGCGGGGTTCAGGGGGTGTCCTTTCGCTGCGGCGGTGTCCACCGGCGACAGTCTATCGGGTCGCGCCGGGACCGGCAGGGGCCGCGGGCTCGGAATCGACGGCGGGCTCGGAGCCGACATGAGCATCGGCCCAGCGCCCGAGGAGCATCTGGCACAGGGCGAGGCCGACGGGGCCGGCCGAGGAGGTCCGCAGCACGGTGTCGCCGAGGCGCACCGGCACCGCGCCGGCCTCGGTGCACGCCGCGATCTCCTCCGGGGCGATCCCGCCCTCCGGTCCGACGACGAGGACGATCCGTGCGGTGTCCGCCGGGCGCCGGGCGAGTGCGGTGGGCAGATGCACCGCGGCCTCCTCATGGAGCACGAGGACGTGGTCACCGGGGGCGAACGCAGTGGTCAGCCCGGTGCCGCGGGCGAGCCCGGCGAGCTCGGGAATGCGGCTGCGGCGGGCCTGGAGGGTCGCCGCGCGCAGCGTGTTCTCCCATCTCTGGACCATCTTCGCCTGCTTCTTCGCCGGCCAGTCGGCGATCGAGCGCTGCGCCGCCCACGGGACGACGGCGTCGACGCCGACCTCGGTCGCGGCCTCGATCGCCTGGAGGTCGCGGTCCTGCTTGGCGAGCGCCTGGACGAGCACAAGGCCGGGTGCCGGCTCCGGGTCCCGGGTGCATGCGGTGACCTCGACGGTGAGCGCATCCGGTGCGGCCGCCGTGATCGTGCCGGTGATCCGCAGGCCGCGGCCGTCGACGAGCTGGAGGGGTTCGCCGGTGCGCATCCGGCGCACGCGGACTGCGTGGCCGGCCACGTCGGGCCCGCACGCCACCCGCTCGCCCACCGGTGCCGGGGCGAGCCCGTCGGCGAGGTAGACAGGGAGGCTCACCGGCCGGCGAACCTCTCCCGGATCCGGCTGAAGCGGCTCTTCGACTGCTCGCCGACGATCGCCTCGGGCTCGACCTCGTCGCGCGCCTCGGCGAGCTGCTCGAGCAGCTCCCGCTGCCGGGCGTCGAGCTTGTTCGGCGTCTGCACGACGACGGTGACGAGCATGTCCCCGCGCGAGGAGTGCCGCAGGCGGGTGGCCCCGAGACCGGGCAGGCGCTTGACGGTGCCGGACTGGAGACCGGGCTCGATCTCGATCGTCTGCACGCCATCGAAGGTCTCGAGCTGGACCGCGGAGCCCAGGGCGGCAGCGGTCATCGGGACGGTGAGCATGCACCGCAGGTGGTCGCCGTCGCGGGTGAAGACCGGGTGGTCGATCACCCGGATCTCGAGGTAGAGGTCACCGGGCGGTCCCCCGCCCGGACCCACCTCGCCCTGCCCGGCGAGCTTGATGCGCACGCCGTCGGACACGCCGGCGGGGATCCGCACGGGCAGTGAGCGCTCCGCTCGGACGCGGCCGTCGCCGCCGCAGCTCGTGCACGGGTCGGTGATGCGGGTGCCGTAGCCGCCGCAGTTGTTGCAGGTCTGGTTGGTGACCATCTGGCCGAGCAGGGTGCGGGTCATCTGCTGAATGCTGCCGGTGCCGTGGCACAGCGAGCAGGTCTCCGCCGAGGTGCCCGGCCGGGCACCGTCGCCGTCGCAGGTCCCGCACACCTCGGCGGTGACGATCTCGACGGTCTCGGTGTCGCCGAAGACGGCCGTCTCGAGGTCGATCTCGACCTCGATGAGCGCGTCCTTGCCGCGCCGCTGCCGGGAGGCCGGCTGCGTGCGCCCTGCCCCGCCCATGCCGCCGCCGAAGAACGTCTCGAACAGGTCGGAGAAGCCGCCGAAGTCGCCGCCCCCGAATCCCTGCCCGGAGCCGGAGCCGCCGAGGTCGTAGTTCTGCCGCTTGTTCGGATCCGAGAGGATCTCGTAGGCGACGGCGACCTCCTTGAACTCGGCCTCGTGCCCCGGGTTGACGTCGGGGTGGAGCTTCCGGGCGAGCCTCCGGTAGGCCTTCTTGATCTCGTCGGGGGTGGCGTCGCGGTCGACGCCCAGGGTTGCGTAATGATCGCTCACTCAGAGTCCTTTGCTTATTCCGAGAGGATGACGGAGACGTACTTGGCGACGGCGCGCACGGCGGCCATCGTGGTCGGGTAGTCCATGCGGGTGGGGCCGAGGACGGCGAGCTTCGCCTCGGAGTCGTCGGTGCCGTAGCCGGTGGCCACGACCGAGGTGCTCGCGAAGGACTCGACCGGGTTCTCCCGGCCGATCCGCACGCTCACGCGCCCGGTCTCCGCGACCATCGAGGTCAGCAGCTTGAGGAGCACGACCTGCTCCTCGAAGGCCTCGAGCAGGGGGCCGATGTGCGCTCCGAGGTCCCGCCCGGAGCGGGCGAGGTTCGCGGTGCCGGCCATGACGAGCCGGTCCTGCCGGGTCGAGCGGGCGAGATCGGTGACGACCTCGCTGATCGCGGCGGCGACGTCCCGCAGCCCCGGCGGCACGCTCACCGTGTCGCAGGCCGCCGCGACCCGGTCGAGCCGGGTGCGGTGGAGGACCTCGTTGAACGCATCGCGCAGCAGGGCGATGTCGGTCTCGCCGAGCGGCATCCCGGAGTCGACGATCCGCTGCTCGACCTGCCCGGAGTCGGTGATGAGGACGACGAGCAGGCGGTGCGGGGCGATGTCGACGAGCTCGAGGTGGCGCACCTGGGAGGTCGTGGCCATGGGGTACTGGACGACGGCGACCTGGTGCGTGAGCGAGGCGAGGAGGCGGACCGTGCGGTCGAGCATGTCGTCGATGTCGACGGGGCGCTCGATGATCCGCGCGATCGCCCGCTTCTCCGCCGCGGACAGCGGCTTGACCTCGTCGAGCCGGTCGACGAACATCCGATAGCCCTTGTCGGTGGGGATGCGCCCGGCCGAGGTGTGCGGCTGCGCGATGAGCCCCTCCTGCTCGAGGGCGACCATGTCGTTGCGGATCGTCGCCGAGGACACCTCGAGGCCGTGGCGCTCGACGAGCGCCTTGGATCCGACGGGCTCGTTCGTCGCGACGTAGTCCTCGACGATGGCCCGCAGCACGCGGGCGCGGCGGCCGTCATTCATCGCGCTCCCCCCCCTGTCCGGCTCCCGTTCGACTGCTCGGTTCTTCGGCTCTCGACTGTCTGGCACTCCACATGTTCGAGTGCCAATCCTACGCCTGTGGGCGGGTGAGTCCCAAAACCCGGGTGCGGGCGACCTACAGTGGCCTGATGACCTATTCCGACCCCTACGGCCGTGATGTGCTCTCCGCCTCCTCCCCCCGCTCCCGGCGCCGTCCGGAGTCCAACGAGGTGCCCGTCGCCCCGGGCCTCGTCGTCGAGGATGCAGAGAGCGGCTGGGTGGGCGCGATCGTCGGCTTCGAGAAGACGAGCGCCGGCCACGTCGTCCACCTCGAGGACCGGCGCGGGCGCACGCGCCCGTTCCCGCTCGGCCCGGGCTACCTCATCGACGGCTCCCCCGTGCGCCTCGTCCGCCCTGTCCCGCGCACCCGGGCTCCCGGCCGCACCGCCTCGGGCTCGGTGGCCGTGCCCGAGGCGCGCGCCCGGGTGGCCCGGGGCTCGCGGATCTGGGTCGAGGGCAAGCACGACGCGGAGCTCGTGGAGAAGATCTGGGGCGACGACCTGCGGGTCGAGGGGGTCGTCGTCGAACCGCTCGGCGGGCTCGACGACGTGGCCGACCGGCTCGTCGAGTTCGGTCCCGATGCCGCGCACCGGGTCGGCGTCCTCGCCGACCACCTCGTGGCCGGCTCGAAGGAGATGCGGATCGCCGAGGCGGTGACCCGGGATCCGCGCTACGCCGGTGTCGTGCACTTCATCGGCCACCCCTACGTCGACATCTGGCAGGCCGTCCACCCGGCCGTCGTCGGGATCGCCGCGTGGCCCGAGGTGCCGCGCGGGGAGGACTGGAAGACCGGGGTGCTCCGCCGCATCGGCTGGCCGGCCTCGGACCACCGGGACGTCGCGCGCGCCTGGCAGCGGATCCTGCGCTCGGTGAGCACGATCGCCGACGTCGACCCCGCGCTCTCCGGTCGGGTCGAGGAGCTCATCGACTTCGTCACGGTCGAGCCCGGAGCGCACTGAGGGGTTCTCGCAGGCTGCTCCCACACCCGTGCGCGGACCGCGGTGTGGCCGAATCGGAACACCCGGAGAATGCGCCGGGCGGCCCGGTGGCATAGCGTAGGGACGTATCGCATCCGTGCGCGCCGCTTCGGAAAGGAAGTCCCCCAGCATGTCGCAGCAGCCCTACGGCCAGGATCCCGGCCGTCCCATGCCCCCCACCTACACCTCCGGCCAGCAGCAGCCCTACGGCTCGCAGCCGCAGGGCGGAGCGGCCTACGGATCACAGCCCCAGCAGCCGTACGGCTCGCAGCAGCCGGCGTACGGCTCCCAGCCGCAGGGTGGGGCCTACGGGTCCCAGCCCCAGGGCGGCGGCGCCTATGGCTCCCAGCCGCAGCAGTCCTACGGCTCCCAGCCGCAGGGCGGAGCGGCCTACGGCTCCCAGCCCCAGTCCTACGGTCAGCAGCAGGCCTACGGCCAGCAGCAGTCCTACGGGCAGCCGGCCATGGGCGGGCTCCAGCAGAGCCGCCCGCCGGGCCCGGGCCTGCGCCACCCGTTGCCCCCGCAGGCCTACGGCCCCGGGTCGCAGAACTTCTGGCAGCCCACCGAGTCGGAGCGCTCGGCGGCGATGTGGACCCACCTCGGCACGCTGCTCATCGGCTGGCTCATGCCGCTCATCATGTTCATCATGAAGAAGGACGAGTCCGCGTTCGTCCGCGAGCACGCCCGCCAGTCGCTCAACGCACAGATCATGAACGCGATCCTGTGCTACGGCATCATGCTCATCAGCCTGCCGCTGATGCTCGTTTTCATCGGCTTCATCACGTTCTGGCTCGCGTTCATCCCGCCGATCATCTACATCGTCTTCGAGATCATCGCCGCCGTCGCCGCGAACAAGGGCGAGGGCTACAAGATCCCGATGAAGGCTGACATGGTCAAGTGACCTGTCGCGCCCCCGCACGCGCCCCGCACCGGATCACCGGAGCGGGGCGCGCGTGCGTCCTGGACCCGGTTCCCGCCCCGTACCCGATGTTCCGGACCTGCAACCGGCACCCATGGCACCGGCCCACCGTGGCGGCGTAGTCTCGGAGCAGACGAAAGGAATCCCCATGGCATACCCGCCCCCGCACGGACACGTCCCGCCCCAGCCGCAGTTCCCGCAGCACGGTCAGCCTCAGCAGGGCCCGTATCAGCAGCATCCCCAGCAGCCCCCGTACCAGCAGCCCATGCGCCCGCCGCCGGGGTCCGCCCGCGCCGGGGTCCCGCTGCGCGGCCCGCATCCGGTCGGCGCGTACGGACCGGGTTCGGCCCGCTACTGGAACGCCGATCCCGACGAGCGGCAGATGGGGATGTTCGCCCACCTCGGCGGGCTGCTCACCGGCTTCATCACCCCGCTCATCATCTACGTCCTCAAGAAGGACGAGTCGCCCTTCATCCGCGACCAGGCGCGCCACTCCCTCAACGCCCAGATCAGCTATGTCATCTGGACGGTCGCCGCGCTGGTGGTGTTCAGCGTCGTCGGGTTCGTCCTCGCACTCGTGACATTCGGGCTCGGGCTCTTCCTCATGTACGCCGGCTTCCTGCCGCTCATCGCGCTCCTGGCGTTCGAGATCATCGCCTGCATCAAGGCCAACGAGGGTGAGGGCTACCGGATCCCGTTCTCCCTCGACCTCGTCAAGTGATCACCGGCTCACCTCAGTCGAGGTGGTCGGTGAGCACGCGCACGAGGTGATCGGCGAGCAGTCGGCCGGTCAGGGTGGGCCGCCACTGCCCGCGCGCGGCTGCACCGGGCTCGAGCAGCCCGCTCGCCTCGAACTCCGCGACCGCGCTCCGGGCACCTGCCGGCAGCGAGTCCGGCGGGAGCCCGTCGCGGATCCGGGCGGCGAGCATGATCCGCTCGATCTCGCGCGTGGGCCCATCGAGCACCTCGCGTCCGATCGCCGGGGACTGCCCAGCGCGCAGGCGATCGGCCCAGGCCCGGGGATGCTTGGCGTTCCAGAACCGGGTGCCGCCGATGTGCGAATGCGCCCCGGCCCCGTAGCCCCACCAATCGGCGTTGTGCCAGTAGGCGAGGTTGTGACGGCACCGGTGCTCATCGCCGCGGGCCCAGTTGCTCACCTCGTACCAGTCGTAGCCGGCGGCGGCGAGCAGTGAGTCGGCGAGTTCGTATTTGTCGGCGAGGTCGTCCTCGTCGGGCATCGGCAGCTCCCCGCGGCGCACCTGCATGCCCATCCGGGTGCCCGGTTCGACGATGAGCGAATAGGCGGAGATGTGGGCGGGGGTGCAGGCGAGCGCGGCCTCGAGCGAGGTCCGCCAGTCGGCGAGCGATTCTCCCGGCGTGCCGTAGATGAGGTCGAGGCTGACGTCGAGGCCCGCAGCGCGCACCCAGTCGACGACCTCGGGGATCCGCCGGGCGTCGTGGGTGCGGTCGAGGGTGGCGAGCACGTGGGGCACCGCGGACTGCATGCCCAGCGAGACGCGGGTGAAGCCGGCGGCGGCGAGCTCGGAGAGGTACTCCGGGCTCAGTGTGTCCGGATTGGCCTCGGTGGTGATCTCCGCGCCCGGAGCGAGCTCGAACCGCTCCCGGATGTCGGCGAGCACCCCGGCGAGCACGGCGGCCGGCAGCAGGGTCGGGGTGCCCCCGCCGAAGAACACCGTCTCCACCGGACGCCGCGGCACCTCGGCCCGGTCGAGCACGGAGAGGGAGAGGTCGAGCTCGGCGCGGATGCCGTCGCGGAAGTCCGCGCGCGAGGCGCCGGGACCGAGCTCCTCGGCGGTGTAAGTGTTGAAGTCGCAGTAGCCGCACCGGACCCGGCAGTAGGGCACGTGGACGTAGAGGCTCAGGGAGCGCTCCCGGGCACCGGATGCGGCTGCGGGCGGGAGTGCGCCGTCGAGCGGCGGGGTGTCCCCTTCGGGCTGTGCGGGCATCCACCCATCGTGGCACATGTGCACAGGCCGGTCAGCCGCCTATGATGTGGGGTACGTCGCTACCCGGAGGGAATGCATGTCCGCCCCGTACAGCTCGCCGTCGTCCGAACCGCACCGCTCCCCCGCCGGAGAGCCGATGCCGGCCGACGACCGCGGGATATCCGCCCCGCGCACCTGGCGCACCGCGGGCCTGTCCGAGCACCCGCCGGCGGCGGCACCCGCTCCGGTCTCCTCGACGCATCCGCCCGAGCGCGAGATCCGGTTCGTCGACTTCCCCGGGATCGAGGTGACGAGCACCGGCGTGCACACACCGGCCGGCACGATCCCCCTCGACCAGGCGCGCTTCTTCCTCGCCGACCGGACGTGGACCACTCGCAGCACCCCGGGCTGGGCGATCGCGCTGGCGATCGGCGGATTCTTCGTGGTGACGTTCTTCAGCCTGCTGTTCCTGCTCGCCAAGGACGAGCGGACGGCGGGCTATGTCGACGTCACGGTGACCGGCGCCGGGGTGAGTTACACGTCCTCGGTGCCGATCGCCTCGGCGCGGGCACGCGCGGAGATCCACTCCCGCTGGGCCTACGCCCAGCAGCTCGCCGGGCGCATCTGAGACCGGCCGCGGGGCCGGCGGCTACTTCTTGGCGGACTTCGAGTCGTCGGTGGAGAGCGCGGCGATGAAGGCCTCCTGCGGCACCTCGACCCGGCCGACCATCTTCATCCGCTTCTTGCCCTCCTTCTGCTTCTCGAGCAGCTTGCGCTTGCGGCTGATGTCGCCGCCGTAGCACTTGGAGAGCACGTCCTTGCGGATCGCGCGGATCGTCTCGCGGGCGATGATGCGCGAACCCACGGCGGCCTGGATCGGCACCTCGAACTGCTGGCGCGGGATGAGGTCCTTGAGCTTGCCGGCCATGAGCACCCCGTAGGAGTACGCCTTGTCGCGGTGCACGATCGAGGAGAAGGCGTCGACGGGATCCCCGTGGAGGAGCACGTCGACGCGCACGAGGTCGGCGACCTGCTCGCCGTCCATGTCGTAGTCGAGGGAGGCGTAGCCCTTGGTGCGGGACTTGAGCTGGTCGAAGAAGTCGAACACGATCTCCGCCAGCGGCATCCGGTAGCGCAGCTCGACGCGGTCCTCGGACAGGTAGTCCATGCCCTGCATCTGCCCGCGCTTCGACTGGCACAGCTCCATCACCGCGCCGACGTAGTCGCTCGGCAGGAGGACGGTGGCGCGCACCATCGGCTCGCGCACCTCGCGGACCTTGCCGTCGGGGTACTCCGAGGGGTTGGTCACCTCGTGCTCGGTGCCGTCCTCCATGGTGACGTGGTAGACGACGCTCGGGGCGGTGGAGATGAGGTCGAGGTCGAACTCGCGCTCGAGCCGCTCGCGGACGATCTCGAGGTGGAGCAGCCCGAGGTACCCGCAGCGGAAGCCGAAGCCGAGCGCGGCCGACGTCTCCGGCTCGTAGACGAGCGCGGCGTCGTTGAGCTTGAGCTTGTCGAGCGCGTCGCGCAGCACGGGGTAGTCGGAGCCGTCGATCGGGAACAGTCCGGAGAACACCATGGGCTTGGGGTCCCGGTAGCCGCCGAGGGCCTCCTCGGCGGGCTTCCGGGCGGCCGTCACGGTGTCGCCGACGCGCGACTGGCGGACGTCCTTGACGCCGGTGATGAGGTAGCCCACCTCGCCGACGCCCAGGCCCTTGCTCGGGGCGGGCTCGGGGGTGGAGGCGCCGATCTCGAGGAGCTCGTGGGTGGCCTGCGTCGACATCATCACGATCTTCTCCCGCGGCGAGAGCTGCCCGTCGACGACGCGGACGTAGGTGACGACACCGCGGTAGGTGTCGTAGACGGAGTCGAAGATCATCGCGCGGGCAGGTGCGTCGGCATCGCCCTGCGGCGGCGGGATCTCCTCGATGATGCGGTCGAGGACCTCCTCGACGCCCTCACCGGTCTTCCCGGAGACGAGCAGGACCTCCTCCGGCTCGCAGCCGATGAGGTTCGCGAGCTCCGCGGCGTATTTCTCCGGCTGCGCCGCCGGCAGGTCGATCTTGTTGAGCACCGGGATGATCGTGAGGTCGTTCTCCATCGCCAGGTAGAGGTTGGCCAGCGTCTGCGCCTCGATCCCCTGCGCGGCGTCGACGAGCAGCAGCGCGCCCTCGCAGGCGGCGAGCGAGCGGGACACCTCGTAGGTGAAGTCGACGTGGCCGGGGGTGTCGATCATGTTGAGCGCGTACGGGGTGCCGCCGACCTCCCAGGGCATCCGCACCGCCTGGGACTTGATGGTGATCCCGCGCTCCCGCTCGATGTCCATCCGGTCGAGGTACTGGGCGCGCATGTCGCGCTGCTCCACCACGCCGGTGATCTGCAGCATGCGGTCGGCCAGCGTCGACTTGCCGTGGTCGATGTGCGCGATGATGCAGAAGTTGCGGATCAGCTCCGGCGGCGTCGAGGCGACCGCGATCTGGGGGACTGCGGACGCGCTCACCTGAGGTGCCATTGACGTGGGTTCCCTTTCTTCTGGACCGGACACTCATTGTTCCACACCGGCACCGCCGCGCCGACTCGCACCGGGGCCCGCGCCTGCCGCGGGGACGCCGTCCTAGACTGGCGGCATGCCGACCGAGGAGCCTGCACCCGATCCGCTGTCCGTGATGTCGTACAACCTGCGCTACCCGGCGCTCGACCGGAATCCGTGGCGCCGCCGCCGGCCGGTCGCCGCGGCGATGCTCCGGGAGTCCGCGCCGCACCTCGTCGGCTCCCAGGAGGGGGTCCACCGGCAGCTCACCGAGCTCGTCGACGGCCTGCCGGAGCACTACGCATGGCTCGGCGAGGGGCGCGAGGGCGGGGACCGCGGTGAGTTCACCGCGGTGATCTACGACTCCCGCCGGATCGGCATCGACCACGTCTCCGTCGAGTGGCTGTCCGAGCGGCCGCGGGTCGCCGGCTCGGTGTCCTGGGGCGCGCGCACTCCCCGCACCCTCACCGTCGTCGACTGCACCGATCTGCTCACCGGCACCGACCTGCGCTTCCTCAACACCCACCTCGACCACCGCTCCGAGCGCGCCCGCGAGCACTCCGCCGACGCCCTGCTCGCCGCGATCGCCGGCGCCGGCGGACGGGCGTGCATCCTCACCGGGGACTTCAACGTGACCCAGGATTCGGCGATCCACGCCCGCCTGCTCGACGAGGGCGGGCTCGCGGACGCCGTGACCGGGGCGCCCTCGCCGGACGCGGACATCAACACCTTCCACGCGTACCGAGGGCCGAAGCGGGAGGGGAATCGGATCGATTGGATCCTCCACTCCCGCGAGCTGCGTCCGGTGCGCACCGCGGTCAACCTGTTCGGCCGGGGGAAGCAGTACCCCTCGGACCATTTCCCCATCGAAGCCGACTTCGTCCCCGCCTGAGCCGGGAGTGAGCTGCGCCCGCCCGGTATCGTGGAACGCATGAACTTCAAGAATCTCGCTCGGCGCGCCGTCAACGCCGGGGTGCGCAGCGGCGTGCGCTATGCGACCCGCAAGCTCCGGGACCCGGCCGCCCGCAATGCACTCGGTGGTCTGCTCGGCGGGCGCGAACCCGCCCAGGTCCTCGAGGAGTACCGCGACCGACCGGACGGGCGCACGCGCTCCACCGGCGCCCGCGCCGGAACGAAGCGCTCCGGCTCCGCAGCGAACCCGCCCGCACCCGCCGGACCGCGCGACGGCTTCGACCGCGCCAAGCCGGCACCCCGCTCCCGGCCCAGGCAGCGCTTCCCGCAGCGTCCCGCCGGCGGCTACCCGGGCGACCACACCGGCCCGATCCGGCCCGTCTACGCCCCCGACCTCGACGGCGACGCCGATCCCGGGGAGGTCGTGTGGGGGTGGGTCCCCTACGAGGAGGACCACACGCAGGGCAAGGACCGACCGGTACTCATCATCGGCCACGAGGGCCGCTGGCTGCTCGGCCTCATGCTCACGAGCAAGGACAATGTGCCCGGCGGGGTCGGCGAGGTCCGCTCCGACGGGCGGTCGCGCTGGATCAACATCGGGAGCGGCGACTGGGACTCCCAGGGCCGGCCCTCGGAGGTGCGACTCGATCGGGTCATCCGGATCGACGACCACGCCGTGCGGCGCGAAGGGGCGATCATGCCGATGGAGCTGTTCTCCCGCGTCGTGTCCGAGGTGCGCGCCGGCACCTGAACCGTGTAGTCTGGTGTGCTGTATGTTCACCACGGTGTGTGTCTCACCTTGGTCGGGTGGACGTACACCTGCTCAGCATTGAGTGACGCTCGTGTTTCCCCGCGATGTCGTCCACCGGTGGGCGGGCAGCCCTCACGACCATCCATGAACACGAACACGAAAGAGTGTCGAAGTTGGCAAACATCAAGTCCCAGATCAAGCGGAACCTGACGAACGAGAAGGCCCGTCTGCGCAACAAGCAGGTGCGCACCGAGGTCAAGTCCGTCACCCGCGTCGTGCGCGAGCAGGTCGAGGCCGGCAACGCCGATGAGGCGAAGACCGCTCTCCAGGCGGCCTCGCGCAAGCTCGACAAGGCCGTGTCGAAGGGCGTGCTGCACAAGAACACGGCAGCCAACCGCAAGTCGAAGCTCGCGAAGCTCGTCAACGGTCTCTGAGCCGCATCCCACGCGCAGAGCCGGTTCCCGCAGTGCGGGGGCCGGCTCTCGTCATGTCCGGGCCCGCGGGCACTGTGCTCAGTGTCGGGCACGGTACCGGGCACGACGCTGGGCTCAGTGCCGGCGGGCTTGCGCGCTCACCCGGGTGACGAGCCGTTCGACGGCATAGACCGGGTCCCGGCCGGCGCCCTTGACCTCCTTGTCCGCGCGGGCGACCGCGAGGAGCGCCTGGCCGAGTGCGAGGTCGTTCCAGGAGCGGAGGTCGCGGCGGGCGCGGTCGACCTGCCAGGGGGCCATCTTGAGCTCCGAGGCGAGCTGGCCGGGACTGCCGGAGACCCCCTGGACGCGGGCCATGGTGCGCAGCTTGAGCGCGAGCGCGGCGACGAGCGGCACCGGGTCGGTGCCGGTGGCGAGCGCGTGACGCAGCAGCGTGAGGGCCTCCGCGGAGCGGCCGACGACCGCGGCGTCGGCGACCTTGAAGCCGGTCGCCTCGACCCGCCCGCCGTAGTAGCGATCGACCATCGCCTCGGTGATCGGCCCCGTAGTGTCCTGGAGGAGCTGCTCGATCCCGGCGTTGAGCTCGGACAGGTCCGCGCCGAGCGCGCTCATAAGCGCGGCGAGGGCCGGGGGCTCGATGGTCCGCTCGGCGCGCTTGAACTCCGCGAGTGCGAAGTCCTGGCGGTCGGATTCGCTCTTCATCACCTGTGCGTCGATACGCGGGTAGCCGGCCTTGTCGATCGCGGTGAGGAGCTTGGAGCCGCGGTTGCCGCCGGAGTGCTTGAGGAGGACGACGGCGTCCTCGTTGACCTCGCCGACGTAGGCCAATGCGTCCTGGAGGAAGTCGTCGCCGCACTGGGCGACGGAGTCGACGATGACGAGCTTGCGGGTGGCGAACAGCGACGGGGCGGCGGCCATCGCGAGGTCACCGGCCTCGTAGCGCACGGCGTCGAGGTGCGTGGTCTCGAGGTCCTTGTGCTTGCGGCAGGCCGCGACGATGCGGTCCTGCGCCTTGCGCACGAGCACGGATTCACCCCCGGAGATCACGACGACGGGCGCCGGCTTGGCGCGGGTCCACGGCACGAGGGTCTTCTTGGCTGCCACGTGCTCCACCCTACCGGTGGGCGCGGACACGGGACTCCCTCACACCGGGCATCGCGCACCTCCCCCGGCGGCCGCGACCCGCGGGCCCGGGGCGAGCACGAGCGTGCCGCATTCGTCGGTGCGCAGCACGGGTGCGGAGCCGAACGCCGCGAGGCTGCCGGCACTCGGGTGGCCGTAGCCGTTGTCCTCCCCCACCGACACGACGCCCAGGCGCGGCGCGGCCGCGGCGTAGAACTCCGGGCTGAGATCGCTCGAACCGTGGTGCGGGGCGAGCAGCACGTCGACGGGCGGCACGGTGCGGGCGAGCCGGCGCTGCTCGGCCTCCCCGATGTCCCCGGGGACGAGCACGGTGAGGCCGGGCACAGTGACGAGGACGACCGCGGAGGAGGCGTTCGTGTCCTCCGCTGCGTCCTCCCGGTCCGTCCCGTTCCCGCGGACCGTCCCGGCGCCCGTCGCTGCCGGTCGGGGCCGCGCCGCTCCGGCTGGCGGCCAGAGAATCTCCCAGCTCGCCCGGCCCGCGGAGAACTGCGTTCCCGCCTCGACCTCGGTGACGGGGACGCCCGGGTGCGCGCCGAGGAGCGCACGGGCCCGCCGGTGTCCTCCGGCCCCGGCCGGGAACTGGATCGCGGTGAGGCTGCGGCCGCGCACCACGCCGGGGTGCCCGGCGACGTGGTCGGCATCGAAGTGGGAGACGAGCAGGTGCACCTCACGGATCCCCGCCTCCGACAGGCAGGAATCGACGGCGGCGGAATCCGGCCCGGTGTCGATGAGGAAGGCCTGCTCGGCTCCGAGCCGCACGAGGGTCGCACTCCCCTGTCCGACATCGCAGACGAGGACCTGCCAGTCAGATGGCACCCGCCGGTGCACCACCGGGGGGAGAGTACCGGCGAGCAGGCAGAGGACGAGCACCGCGGCACCGATGGCGGGGCCGGCCCGGAGGCGGAGGAGGACGGCGAGAGCGAGCCCGAGCGCGGCACCGGCGGCCAGGACGATCCCCAGGGCACCGGCGGGCCACGGCCACACCGCGGCGGGCAGCTCTGTGCCCACCCGGGCGAGCCTGGCGATCCACCACGCGCACCCCGTCGCCGGCAGTGCGAGCAGTGAACCGCACAGCTCGATGGCTGCGAGCACGGGTCCGGCGGGCGCTGCGGCGAGCAGTCCGAATGCCAGGATGAGCATCCCGAGCAGGGTCGCCGGTGCGACGAGCGGGGCGGCGAGCACGTTCGCCGGGACCGCCCAGGCGCTCAGGGTGCCGCCGATTCCGAGGAGAACCGGGGTCACCCCGATCTGTGCGGTGATCGGCACCGCGAGGGCGGCGGCGACCGGATAGGGCACCCGCCGGGCCTGCAGCAGCTCGGTGAGCCCGGGGCCGAGGAGCACGAGGGCCGCGGTGGCGGCGACGGAGAGGTGGAAGCCCGGTTCCCCGGCGAGAGCGGGCCGCAGCACGATCACCCCGATCACGGCGCTCGCGAGGACGGCCGGGCCCCGCGTGCCGGTGCCGCGCAGGAGCACGATCGCACCGACGAGGCCCATCCCGGCGGCCCGGATGACGCTCGGCTCGGGTCCGACGACGAACACGTAGCCGGCGGTGACGGCCACCGCGGCCCCGATCGCCCAGCCGCGTCCCGCTCCGGTGCGCCGCACCGTCCACATGATGCCGAGGGCCACGATGGAGATGTTCGAGCCGGACACCGCGGTGAGGTGGGCGAGCGACACCGTGCGCATGTCCTCCTCGAGGCCGGGCGCGAGCCCCTCGACGTCGCCGACGACGAGCCCGGGGAGCAGCCCCGCCCCGTCATGGTCCCGGACTCCACCGAGTGCCGCCGCTCCGCCGTCCGTCCCTTCACCGAGCGCGCAGCGGGCGAGGAAGCCGCGCACCTCTGCGCGCAGCCGCCACGCCGGGCCCGGCTCCTCGAGGACGGTGAGTGGCCCATTCGCGAACAGGGCCGCGGACGCCGCTTCGGGCTCGATCCGTCCGGTCACGTGCACCCGGGAGCCGGCGGGCGGGAGCGGCTCGCGGGAGATCACGGTGACCGGACCGGCGGCGGTGCGCAGCTGTGCCCGGTGCGCACCCGAAGGCCCGGTGACGGGATCGGTGAGGACCGTCGCCTCGCCGGCGTACTCCCCCGGTGCATCGGGCACGACGGTGCGCGCGGTCCACACCCCGGCGCTCACCGCGGCGGCGAGCAGTCCCACCGACAGCACCCAGGCCAGCAGGCCGCGTGCGCGGACCGCGCGCCTCAACAGGAGCAGCGCGGCGGCCAGGGTGCACAGGAGCGCGGCGACGACGGGCGCCCAGCCGTGCACGGGGACCACGGCAGCCACCCAGGCGCACGTCGCGGCGAGGACGAGCCGAGCGGTCGCGGCCCGTTCGAGGAGCCAGGTCCTCACGGCGCTCATACCGTCACCAGGTCACGGAGGCGTGCGAGGGTCGCGTCTCCGATCCCCGGCACGTCGATGAGGTCGTCGACGGCGGCGAAGGGCCCGTTCTCGGTGCGGTGGGTGATGATCGCCTCCGCCGTGGCCGGGCCCACGCCGGGCAGCGTGTCGAGACCGGCGGCATCGGCGGTGTTGATGTTGACGAGCGGCTGCCCGGGCGGTCCGGGACCCGGCCCGGCCGGCGGTGCGCCGGGCGCCGGTGGGACCGCGGGCGGTGCAGCAGGTGCCGCGGGTGCGGCTCCCGGTGCGTCCTCGCCGTGGGCGGGCACGATGATCTGCTCGCCGTCGGTGAGCACGCGGGCAAGGTTGATCGCACTCGTGTCGGCGTCGTCGGTAGGGCCTCCGACGGCGGTCAGGGCGTCGGCGACCCGGCTGCCGTGCGGCAGCTGCACGACCGCGGGGCGCGCGACGGCGCCGACGACGTGGACGGTGATCTCCACCGGCGCGCTCGTCGCGGCAGCCGGGCCGGACTCGGCAGTGCTGCTCGCCGCCACCGGCTCGCCGACCGGCAGCTCCGCGGGCTCCTCCGTGGGGGCCAGCACCACGAAGGCGACGATCCCGGCGAGCACGACGCCGAGCACGGCGAGGACGGCGAGCTTCGCCGGCACCGGTCGGGAGCGCGGAGCGGGATCCTCCTCGGGCTCCTCGTCCTCGGGCAGCCAGCCGTGGGTGCTGCTCCGTCCGACGAGGAGGGCGAAGCGGTCGTCCGGTGAGGGTGCCATGCGCCCGAGATTAGGTCTCGGGACACCGCGGATCACCCGTCACCCCGGCCCTGTGGACGGCACCGCGGCCGTCCACCGCAACCGACCGCAGGCGTGGCCGGGGCTGTGACCCGAGGACGGGCCGGGACTCAGCGGGCCGGTGTCAGGGGCGCGTCTGCACGGCGACGCCGAGCGCGCCGGGTCCCACGTGGGCGGTGATCACCGTGGAGAGCACCTCGGTGCGCACCACGGTGCCGGCGGGGAGATCCGCGGCGGCGAGCTTCTCCTGCATCCGCCGCACCCCGGC
This sequence comes from Brevibacterium sp. R8603A2, assembly GCF_023072605.1. Lineage (NCBI taxonomy): Bacteria > Bacillati > Actinomycetota > Actinomycetes > Micrococcales > Brevibacteriaceae > Brevibacterium > Brevibacterium sp. R8603A2. Next base: position 100,508 of record NZ_JALLGN010000011.1, on the reverse strand, counting down.
CCCAGCGGTCTCCGGGGTCGACTCGGGGTGGAGGAGGACGACCTCGAGCGCGGCGTCGGCCGCCCGCTCCCGGTACTCCGCGCAGGATTCCGCGACGAGCGCGACGAGCCGGTCCTCGGCCTTCGCCATCGTCCGCACCCGGGCCAGCGGCACCACCGCGCCCTCGCGCAGCCCGAGCACCGGGGTGATCGCGAGCGCCCGCCCGAGCAGCGAGGCAGCTCGGCCGATCCGGCCGCCGCGCCGCAGGTACTCGAGATCCTCAGGGACGAAGAAGGTGCGGGTCTCGGCCTCGCACCAGTCGGCGACCTCCCCGGCGACGGCCGTCGGCGGCAGGTCGGAGGCGATGCCGGCGACGGCGACCGCGACCGCTCCGGCGAGGCCGGCCGAGGTGGTGCGGGAGTCGATGAGGTGCACGGTGAGCTCGGGGTGCTCGGCCGCAGCGGCGACCGCCGAGCCGTGCGTGCCGGAGAGCACCGCGGGCAGGGTGAGGACGAGCACCTCGACCGCACCGCGCTCCGCGAGCTCGCCGAGCGCGGCGGAGAACGCCTGCGCGCTCGGCATCGACGTCTGCACACGGGCGCCGGAGCGCATGTGCTCGCACAGCTCGTCGGGCGACCATCCGCCGTCGGCGCGCATCTCCTCGCCCACCTCCACGCTGAGGTCGACGACGCGGAAGAGACCGCCGAGCGCCGCCTCGAGCTCCGCACGCCGGGCGGCGGACAGCTGGGCGGTGGAGTCGACGACGACGGCGGTGCTCATGGCCGACCCAGCGCCCGATACGTCCAGCCGGCTGCGCGCCACTGCACGGGGTCGAGGACGTTGCGGCCGTCGACGATCGCCCGGCCGCGCACCAGGTCCGCCGCGTGCTCGGGCTCGAGCTGCCGGTACTGCGGCCATTCGGTGAGGAGGAGCACCGCGTCGGCATCGCGCAGCGCCGTGTCGAGGTCGGGCTCGTAGCCGAGGTCGGGGAACATCCGGCGTGCGTTGTCGATCGCCTGCGGGTCGGTGACGGTGACGGTGCCGCCCTGGAGGCTGATGAGGCCGGCGACCGCGAGCGCCGGCGAGTCCCGGACGTCGTCGGAGTCGGGCTTGAAGGCGGCTCCGAGGATGGTGATGTGCTTGCCGATGAACGAGCCGTGGACGACTTCGCGGGCGAGGTCGACCATGCGCACCCGGCGGCGCATGTTGATCGAGTCGATCTCGCGGAGGAACGCGACCGCCTGGTCCGCGCCGAGCTCCCCGGCCCGGGCCATGAACGCCCGGATGTCCTTGGGCAGGCAGCCGCCGCCGAAGCCGAGGCCGGCGTTGAGGAACTTGCGGCCGATCCGGTCGTCCATCCCGATCGCGTCGGCGAGCAGCGTGACGTCCGCCCCGGCGGCCTCGCACAGCTCGGCCATCGCGTTGATGAAGGAGATCTTCGTGGCGAGGAAGGAGTTCGCCGCGGTCTTGACGAGCTCGGCGGTCGCGTAGCCGGCGACGAGGCGCGGGGTGCCGGCGGCGAGCGTCGCCGCGTACACCTCGTCGAGCGCGGCGGTCGCCTGCTCGCCGGCCGCGCCCTCGGGCACGCCGTAGACGAGCCGGTCCGGGGTCACGGTGTCCTCCACCGCATGGCCCTCACGGAGGAACTCGGGGTTCCACGCGAGCTCGGCGCCGGTGGGTCGGATGAGCTCGGCGAGGCGGGCGGCGGTGCCGACCGGCACGGTCGACTTGCCGACGACGAGGTCCCCGGCCTTGAGGACCGGGAGCAGCGATTCGACGGCGGCGTCGACATAGGTGAGGTCGGCGGCGAACTCGCCGCGGCGCTGCGGGGTGCCCACGCACACGAAGTGGACGGTCGCCTCGGCGGCCGCCGCGATGTCGGTGGTGAAGGTGAGGACGGCCGGGGCGTCGGCGTCGTCGCTCTGCGCGGAGGCGAGCAGCTCCTCGAGGCCGGGCTCGAAGAACGGCGCACGTGCGGCGGAGAGGGACTCGATCTTCGCCTCGTCGACGTCGACGCCGACCACGCGGTGTCCGAGCGACGCCATGGCCGCGGCGTGGACCGCGCCGAGGTACCCGCATCCGATGACCGAGATCGTGCTCATGTTCCACCTGTCCTTGTGTTCGCTGTCGCGGCGGCGGGGCCCGCCGCCTCCCAGCATAGAGCGACCCGCCGCCGCACCGCTCACCGGCCGGCGGGTCGGATGCGCGTGGGCAGGCTGCGCATTGAGTACCCTGGGGGCGTGAAGCGATTCGGTGATTTCCTCGTCAACTCCCCCGCCGCACTGCAGCTCGGGGGGACGACGGTCGTGCTGCTCGTCCTCTTCCTCATCCCCGCTCTCCATCCGATCGCCTGGATCATCGGTCTGCTCGCCGTCGTCGTGCTCGCCGGGGTGCTCGTGCTGTGGTTCCTCGAGTGGCGGCGCACCCAGGACCGGATCGACCAGCTCAACGCCCGCCTGGCAAAGGCGCACGCGGCGATCGGCGGGGTCAGCCTGAGCCCGGTCGCCGAGGACGAGCCGTCGGCGGACACCGTGCGCGCCGAGCGCATCCGGGAGCTCTTCCCCACGGGCTCGGGCCTCGTCCAGGAGCTGCGGGTGGAGTCCGGCTTCAGTCCCCTGCCGACCGCACTCGTGGCCCCGCTGCGGGAGTTCCTCGACGAGTTCTCGCACGCGAGCTTCGAGAACCCCGCCTCGCATTTCGCCTTCATGGACCTCTACCGGGCCGGCACCGCGCTCACCGAGTGGCTCGACTCGCAGACCCAGGACACCGCCGGGAAGCTCGAGATGGTGCCCGGTGACGTGCGTGAGGGCGGCTGGCGCGGCTTCGCCGAGGCGCGCGAGGCCGGGCAGCGTCGGATCGATGCCTTCCTCACCACCCGCCAGACCTTCGAGCGCACCGCCCTGGAGAACGACGTCCTCGGATGAGTCGGCGCCTGCCGCCCGGTGCGGCCGCGGCCGCGGTGGCCGCCGGCGGGCTCCTCGGCGCCCTCGGCCGGTTCGCGCTCACCGGGTCCCCCGTCTCCGAGCTCACTGCGCTCGCCCTCGTCAACGGCGCCGGCACCCTCGCCCTCGCCGTCCTGCTCAGCGCCCTGCACGGCATCGATTCGGCGCGCGCGAGCGGCTGGCGGCTGTTCGCCGGGACCGGCGTGTGCGGCTCGCTCACCACGTGCTCCGCGCTCGGGATCGCACTGCTCCGGACGGATCCCGCGACCGCGCTGCTCGCCGGCGCCGGGTTCGCCGTCGGCGGGACGCTGTGCGCGGGGCTGGGCTGGTGGGCCGGCCGGCGTCTCAGGCCGCGCCCATGATCGTCCTCGTGGGGCTCGCCGGGGCGGCGGGCGCGCTCACCCGCTGGCAACTCGATGCGGTGCTCACCCGGGTCCTGCCGCAGGCCTGGCGGCCCCTGTCGATCCTGCTCATCAACGTCCTCGGCAGCGGTCTGCTCGGCGTCCTCGCCGGGCATTCGGCGCCGGTGCCGGTCATCGCGGGTGCAGGGTTCCTCGGCGCCTTCACGACCTTCTCCACCGCTTTCGTCGACGTGCTCCGTCTGCTCCTGGCGCGGCGCCGGGCCGCGGCGGTGCTCTACGGCGCGGCGACCCTCGCGCTCAGCGTCGCCGCCGCGGCGGCCGGGTGCGCGCTCGGCGGGTGGTGAGGGGCACGTGGCCGAGGTGCCCCGCTGCCGGCAGGCCCGACGCCGGGTCGGTCGGTGGCATCGAGCTCAGCGCCGGATCCACCCCGCTCAGCACCGAACAGCTCAGTGCCGGATCCACCAGCTGTCGCTCGGGGCCACCGGCATCTGCCGCTTGTGCTCGCTCGACCGGTAGCGGTCTTCGATCAGCTGAGCGACCTCCGCTGCGACCTCGCGGCCCTCGAGGTAGTCGTCGATCTGCTCGTAGGTGAGCCCGAGCGAGGACTCGTCGGTCTGTCCCGGCGCCTCGTCGAGGAGATCCGCGGTGGGCGCCTTGAGATAGGTGCTCTCCGGGGCCTCCAGGTGGGCGAGCAGCGCCCTCCCCTGGCGCTTGGTCAGACCGGCCAGCGGCACGATGTCGGCCGCCCCGTCCCCGTGCTTGGTGTAGAAGCCGGTGACCGCTTCCGCGGCGTGGTCGGTGCCGATGACGAGCCGCGACTTCTCCGCGCCGATCGCGTACTGCACGACCATGCGCATCCGGGCCTTGACGTTGCCCTTGTTGAAGTCGCTGATCGGGTGGCCGAGCGCCTGCTCGAGATCCGCCGCCGTGCCGTCGGTGCCGCCGGCGATGTTCACCGTGAGCACCTCGTCGGCTCCGATGAAGTCGAGCGCGGTCCGGGCGTCGGCCTCGTCGTGCTGCTCCCGGTAGGGCAGGCGCACGGCGCAGAAGCGGGCCTCGTGCCGGCGGCGGCGCAGCTCCTCGGCGGCGAGCTGGGCGAGCCGCCCGGCGAGCGTCGAGTCCTGCCCGCCGGAGATCCCGAGCACGAACCCGGAGGCGCCGGCGGTGAGGCAGTACTCGACGAGGAACTGCACGCGCCGCTCGACCTCCACGGCGGGGTCGATCGAGGGCTGGACGCCCAGGGCCTGTCGGATGGAGTCGGAGAGTGCGCTCATACCCCCAGACTACCGACTCGATGTGACACCGGTGTTACCGCGTCAGGCGTCGGGCACGATGTTGACGAGCTTCGGGGCGCGCACGATGACCTTGCGGACTCGCGCGCCGTTGAGCGAGCGCTGCGCGCCCTTCGAGGCGAGCGCGAGTGCCTCGAGCTCGTCGGCGGCGATGTCCGGAGCGACCTCGAGCCGCTCGCGCACCTTCCCCTTGACCTGCACGACGCAGGTCACGGTGTCGGGCACCAGATAGCGCTCGTCGTGCACCGGGAACGGCACGTAGGTGATCGTCCCGGTGTGGCCGAGCAGCTCCCAGATCTCCTCGCCGAGGTGCGGGGCGAGCGGGGCGAGCATGACGGTGAGGGGCTCGATCACCTCGCGCGGGGCGACGCCCACCTTGGTCAGGTGGTTGGTGAGCACGATGAGCTTGGCGATCGCGGTGTTGAACCGCAGGTGCTCCATGTCCTCGCGGACCCCGGCGATCGTGCGGTGGAGGACCGCCCGGGTCGCATCGTCGGCCGGTTCCTCGGTCACGCGCGAGGCCCCGGTCGCCTCATCGACGACGAGGCGCCACACGCGCTGCAGGAAGCGCTGCGCGCCGCTCACCGCGCGGGTCTCCCAGGCACGGGACTGCTCGAGCGGACCCATCGACATCTCGTACACCCGGAAGGTGTCCGCGCCGTACTCGGCGTACATCTGGTCCGGGGTCACCATGTTCTTCAGCGACTTGCCCATCTTCCCGTACTCGCGGGAGACCTGCTTGCCCTCGTACCAGAACGTCGACTCGGAGCCCTCGACGCGCTCCTCGACCTCCTCGGCGGGCACATAGGCGCCGCGCTCGTCGGTGAAGGCGTAGGACTGGATGTAGCCCTGGTTGATGAGCCGGTGGAACGGCTCGAAGGAGCTCACGTGGCCGAGGTCGAACAGCACCTTGTGCCAGAACCGGGCGTAGAGCAGGTGGAGCACGGCATGCTCGACGCCGCCGACGTAGAGGTCGACGCCGCCGGACTCGCCCGGGGCGTCCGGTCCCAGCCAGTAGGCCTCGTTGGCCGGGTCGACGAGCTTCTCGTCGTTGTGCGGGTCCGCGTAGCGCAGCTGGTACCAGGATGAGCCGGCCCAGTTGGGCATGGTGTTCGTCTCCCGGCGGTACACCTTGGGGCCGTCGCCGAGGTCGAGCGTGACGTTCACCCAGTCGGCATTGCGTCCCAGCGGCGGCTCGGGCTCGCTGTCGAGGTCGTCGGCGTCGAAGGTGCGCGGGGAGAAGTCGGGCACCTCGGGCAGGTCGACGGGCAGCTGGTCGGCGGGCAACGCGATCGGCGTGCCGGCCTCGTCGTAGACGATGGGGAACGGCTCGCCCCAGTAGCGCTGGCGGGAGAACAGCCAGTCGCGCAGGCGGTACTGCGTGGTCGCCCGGGCCAGGCCCTTGCCCTCGAGCCAGGCGAGCATGCGGTCCTTGGCCTCGTCAACGGATGAGCCGTCGAGGTCGATCTCCGCGTTCCGCGAGTTGATCTTCGCGCCCTCGCCCGTGTAGGCGGAGTCCTCGGCGTGACCCTCGGCCGGCTGCACGGTGCGGATGTAGGGCAGGCCGAAGGCGCGCGCGAAGTCCCAGTCGCGCTGGTCCTCGGCCGGCACGCCCATGACCGCGCCGGTGCCGTACCCCATGAGGACGTAGTCGGCGACGAACACCGGCATGGACTCCCCCGTCGCGGGGTTGGTCACCGAGGTGCCGGTGAACACGCCGGACTTCTCACGGCTCTCCTGCCGCTCGACCGGGGTGAGGCGGGCGGCCCGCTGCTGGTAGGCGGCGACCGCCTCGGCCGGGGTGGCCGCTCCCCCGCGCCAGGATTCCGGCACGTCCGCGGCGTAGGACTCCGCGGTCACGGCGTCGACGAGCGGGTGCTCGGGGCTGAGCACGAGCGAGGTCGCGCCGAACAGGGTGTCCGGGCGCGTCGTGTAGACCTCGAGCGGAACGCCGTCGGGGCCATCGAAGGCGAGCACGGCACCGGTCGAGCGGCCGATCCAGTGGCGCTGCATGTGCTTGACCGCGGCCGGCCACTCGACGGTGTCGAGGTCGTCGGCCAGCCGGTCGGCGTAGGCGGTGATCCGCATGTTCCACTGCTTGAGCTTTCGGGTGTAGACGGGGAAGTTGCCGCGCTCCGAGCGGCCCTCGGCGGTGACCTCCTCGTTCGCGAGCACGGTGCCCAGGCCGGGGCACCAGTTGACCGGGGCTTCGGAGATGTAGGCGAGGCGGTGCTGCTGGAGCACGGCCTCGCGGGCCGCTGCGTCGAGCTCCGACCAGGGTGAACCGGTGCCGGTGTCGCGGCCGGCCTCGAACTGTGCGACGAGCTCGCTGATCGGGCGCGCCCCGCCCTGTCCGTCGCGCGCCTCGGGGTCGTACCAGGAGTCGAAGATCTGCAGGAAGATCCACTGCGTCCACTTGACGAACTCCGGGTCGGTCGTCGCGAAGGTGCGGGCGTCGTCGTGCCCGAGTCCGAGCCGCCGCAGCTGCCGGCGCATGTTCGCGATGTTCTCCTCGGTGGTGACCCGCGGGTGCTGGCCGGTCTGCACCGCGTACTGCTCCGCCGGCAGGCCGAAGGCGTCGTAGCCCAGCGAGTGCATGACGTTCTTGCCGAGCATCCGATTGAATCGCGCATAGACGTCGACGGCGAGGTAGCCGAGCGGATGCCCGACGTGCAGCCCCTTGCCCGAGGGGTAGGGGAACATGTCCATGAGGTACACCGGCTCGAGGTCGGCGGCGCGCACGCCCCGGGGCACCTCGGTGAGATCGCCGACGGGGTTGGGCGCCGCGAAGGTCCGGTTCTCCTGCCACCGCTGCTGCCACTTCGTCTCGATCCGTCCGGCGAGCTCCGCGTCGTAGCGGAAATCGACGGGATCGGGCTGCTCGGCGGCAGAGGTCATGGGTGTCCTTTCACAGGCGGATCAGGGGTCCCTCCATGGTACGCCCTGGCCCCCGTGGCTGCGAGGCGACGGCACGGCGGCGATCGCCGGTAGGCTACCAGTCAGTAGCCACGCGTCTCGGCGGCGGTCCCGGTTCGAGCCGGGCGGAAGTATGGAGAAACGGCAACGATTCCGCACCGGACTCCCACCGGGCTCCGCGATCCGCACTAGGATCGAGGGGACGCCCGCACGCCGAGTCCGTGGCCGTCCGCACCGGCCGCAATCGAAGGAGACTTGCACATGACAGCGAACACCATGGTCCAGTCGGTCACGCCGATCGAGGGATTCGTCCTCGACACCACCTCGTCGACCACCGACATCCTGCTCGCCCGGGTCGCCGTCGACCCGCAGGCGCCGCTCCTCGCCAAGCCCGCCGGCGACGGCTGGACCGAGGTCACCGCGCAGGAGTTCCTCGACGACGTCAGGTCCGTCGCGCGCGGGCTCATCGCCAAGGGCGTGGAACGCGGCCAGCGGGTGGGACTGTTCGGGCAGACCGCCTACGAGTGGACGCTGGCGGACTACGCGATCTGGTACGCCGGCGGCGTCACCGTGCCGTTCTACGAGACCTCGTCGGACGACCAGCTCATGTGGATGATCGAGGACGCGGAGGTCACCTGCGGCTTCGTCCAGTCCCAGGAGCACGCGCAGCGGATCGTGCGGGCCACCGAGGGCCGCGAGGCGACGATCTGGGTGTACGACGGCGCCGGCCTCGCCGAGCTCCGCGCCGCCGGGGATTCGGTGTCCGAGCAGCAGCTCGAGGAGCGCCGCGCCTCCGTCACCTCCGAGGACATCGCGACTCTGATCTACACCTCCGGCACCACCGGCAAGTCGAAGGGCTGCGTGCTCACCCACGCGAACTTCGTGCAGACCTCGCAGGCCGCCGCCCACCAGCTGCCCGAGGTCGTCAGGCCCGGGAACCGGTGCCTGCTGTTCATCCCCCTCGCACACGTGTTCGCCCGCTTCATCCAGGTGCTGTCGATCAGCAACGGCGTGGTCCTCGCCCACAGCGCGGACCTCACCAAGCTCACCGACTCGCTCGCCTCGTTCAAGCCGAACTTCATCCTCGGCGTGCCGCGCGTGTTCGAGAAGGTCTTCAACTCCGCGCTCGCCAAGGCCGAGGCCGGCGGCAGGGGCAAGATCTTCCGCCGCGCCGAATCCGTCGCCGTCGCCTACTCCCGCGCCCTCGACACCGGCTCCGTGCCGCTCGGCATCCGGGTCCAGCACGCACTGTTCGACCGCCTCGTGTACTCGAAGCTCCGCGCGGTCATGGGCGGCGAGGCCACCCACGCGGTGTCCGGGGGCGGGCCGCTCGGCGAGCACCTCGGCCACTTCTTCCGCGGCATCGGGCTCACCGTGCTCGAGGGCTACGGGCTCACCGAGACCACCGCGCCGATCACCGTGAACATCACCGCGAACTCGAAGATCGGCACCGTCGGCGTGCCGCTGCCGGGCTGCGCGATCGCGATCGCCCCGGACAACGAGATCCTCGCCAAGGGCGTGAGCGTGTTCCGCGAGTACTGGAAGAACGAGAAGGCCACCGCGGAGTCGTTCGTCGACGGCTGGTTCGCCACCGGTGACATCGGCGAGCTCGACGCCGACGGCTACCTCCGGATCACCGGCCGCAAGAAGGAGCTCATCGTCACCTCGAGCGGCAAGAACGTCGCCCCGGCGCCGCTCGAGGACCAGCTCCGCCGCCACCCGATCATCGCTCAGCCGGTGGTCATCGGCGACAACCGGAAGTTCATCTCCGCACTGGTGTTCCTCGACCCGGAGATGCTCCCGGCGTGGCTCGAGAACAAGGGCCTGCCGGCGATGTCGCTCGAGGAGGCCGCCGGGCACGAGCGCGTGCAGCAGGCGGTGTCCCGCGCGATCGAGCGGGCCAATCAGACGGTGTCCAAGGCCGAGGGGATCAAGGAGTTCCGGATCGTGCCGAACGAGCTGTCGGAGCAGAACGGCTACCTGTCGGCCAAGCAGTCGGTCAAGCGCCACCTCATCGACCGCGACTTCACCGAGGTCATCGAATCGATCTACTCCACCGACACGCGACCCGGCACCACCGGCGCCTGACGCCGGGAGCCATCTGCGCCCGCACGGGGCGGCCGCACGGACTCAGATCCGCGCGGCCGCCCCGTCGGCGTTGCGCCGTCGGGGCTCCTGCCAGGTCACCGCCGCACCGGTGCCGGCGAGGACGAGCACGAGGGCCACGGCACCGCCGATCGTCGTGTCGAGCACCCGGTGGCTGAGGATGAGCGACACCGGCGCGGGGACGGAGAGCTGCCCGACGAGCAGCGCGAGCGGCGTGATGAACAGCAGCGCGAACCAGTACACCTGGCCGACGAAGAGCTCCGCGAGCACCTGGCACACCGCGGCGACGACGATGGTGGCCGCGATCGAGGACTCCGCGAGCAGGATCAGACCGGTGACGACCACCCCGACGGCGGTGCCGAGGACCCGGTGCGCGATCCGGGTGACCTGCCGGGGTGCGTGCGGGCGGGGCATGCACGCCGCGACCGCGACCGCAGCCCAGTAGGAGTGGCTGAGCCCGAGGCCCGCGGCGAGCAGGAGTGCGGTGACCACCCCGAGCACGGTCTCACCCGCGTGGAGCCACACGACGGGATCGCGCAGCGCGGCCGGTGTGCGGGTGACCTTCCGCAGCTGCTGGAGGTGCCGCCGGTGCCCGCCCCGGACTCTGCGCGGCAGCCACCCGAGGAGCGCGACGAGCACGCAGAAGATCACCGTGCCCGCCGACAGCGCGAACCGGGGCCAGAAGTCCCCCGCGGTGAGCGGGATCGAGGAGATCACCGCGAAGGCGAAGACGAAGAACACCGAGCCGAACGGCACCCAGCCCATGACGGAGGACAGCACGACGCCGAGCCCGGAGACGATGATGAGCCCGATCACCGTCGCGATCGGCGGGCCGCCGAGCAGCGGCACGAGCACGCAGATCCCGGCGCGCAGCCCGGCCTCGACGTCGAGGAGGCCGAGCGACCTCGGCCACATCCAGCCCGGCACCCGCACCGCACCGGATCGTCTCACATCCGCGGCCCCGGGTGCATATGACAGGATGAACGCAGACCGGCGCACCGCTGCCCGGGACACCCTCGAGGCGGCACCGGAGTCACCAACACCCCAGTCAGCGACAGGAGGGCACCGTGGACGCGGAGCACGACACCAAGGGCAGCTACGTCACCGAGGGTCAGGAGTTCAACCGGGACACGAACTACATCACCGACCGGATCCTCGACGATCCGCAGGCCGAGTGGCCGGTCGAGGCCGGCCGCTACCGGCTCATCGCCGCGCGCGCCTGCCCGTGGGCGAACCGCACGATGATCGCCCGCCGACTCCTCGGCCTCGAGGACGCGATCTCGATCGGCATGCCCGGCCCCACCCACGACAAGCGCTCGTGGACCTTCGACCTCGACCCGGACGGGCGCGACCCGGTGCTCGGCATCGAACGCCTCCAGCAGGCGTACTTCGCCCGGTTCCCCGACTACCCGCGCGGCATCACCGTGCCGGCGATCGTCGATGTGCGCAGCGGCGAGGTCGTGACGAACGACTACAACCAGATCACGCTCGACTTCTCCGCGCAGTGGCGCGGCTTCCAGCGGGAGGGCGCACCGGACCTCTACCCGGAGGCGCTGCGTGCGGAGATGGACCCGCTCATCAAGCTCATCTTCACCGAGGTCAACAACGGGGTGTACCGGTGCGGCTTCGCCGGTTCGCAGGAGGCCTACGAGAAGGCCTTCGACCGACTGTTCACCGCCCTCGACACGCTCGAGGACCGGCTCGCCGACCGGCGCTTCCTCATGGGGGATGCGATCACCGAGGTCGACATCCGCCTGTTCACCACGCTCGTGCGCTTCGACCCGGTCTACTACTCCCACTTCAAGTGCAACCGCAACCGGCTCAGCGACTTCGAGAACCTCTGGGGGTACGCCCGGGACCTCTACCAGACGCCGGGATTCGGCGACACCGTGGACTTCGTGCAGATCAAGGAGCACTACTACATCGTCCACACCGACATCAATCCCACGCAGATCGTGCCGGTCGGCCCGGACCTCTCCGGCTGGCTCAGCCCGCACGGCCGCGACGAGCGGTTCGGCGGCTCGCCGTTCGGCGCCGGCACCCCGCCCGAGGCGCCGCTCCCCCACGACACCGTGGACCCGGCGAACACCGCGGCCGCCTGGACCTGAGCCGCGCGCTCATCACCTGACCCGCGCGCTCAGCGCGGGGCCCGGCACTCCCGGTGCCGGGCCCCGCGTGCGTCGAACCGGTCCCGTCAGCTCGGTGGTGGCGGAGTGCGAGGGGCGCGTCGCGCACGCAGCTGCCGGACTGCGGACCACACTGCGATCAGCAGCGCGAGGACCGCTCCGAACGGCAGGACGCTGTTGCCGATCATGATGAGGATGATCGTACCGATCGCGTTGTACCCGCCCGCGAGGAAATCACTGAGATCGAAGATGGCCCCGACCAGCGTGGGGCCCGCTGTGAGGAGGAACCCCAGACCGAGAACGACCGCCAGCCGCCGTTCCGGGACGAGCAGCCACGCTCCCACGGCTCCCGCAACCACGGCGAGGGTCCCCGATGAGATTCCTTGCACCAGGCTCGGCACGACATCGACGCCGCCGTCCATGAAGCCGACCAGGACACTGCGGCACACGAGGTAGCCCACCGCTGAGACCAGCAGGGCGGCGTACCCCGCGATCGCTGTGAAGCTCTGCGTGCTCATCGTCCGTCCCCGATCCTCGCTGACCGTGGTCCGATCCCGCTCAGCGCGCCTCGGGGCCCTCGGCCTCGATCTGCTCGGTGAGGTGCTTCTCCCTCCGGTTGCGGCGGATGCGGCGGGTCACCCACCACACGACGGCGATGACGATGACCGCGATGACGATCTTCTGGAAGATCCCCGCGTAGTTCTCCACCACGTGCCAGTTCTCGCCGAGCAGGTAGCCGGCGACGACGAAGATCGTGTTCCAGATCGCGCTGCCGGCGGTGGTCAGCGCCATGAACAGCCACAGGTTCATCTTCTCCACACCGGCGGGGATGGAGATGAAGGAGCGGAAGATCGGCACCATCCGACCGAAGAACACCGCGGCCTGACCGTGGCGCTCGAACCACGCGACGGTCTTGTCGATGTCGTCGATGTCGACGAGCGGGATCTTCGAGGCCCAGCGGCGCAGCCGGTCGAGGCCGAACACGTAGCCGATGTAGTACAGCGCGATGGCGCCGACGAGCGAGCCGATGGTCGCCCACACGATCGCCGCGACGAGGTTCATCGACCCCTGGGAGGCGGTGAATCCGGCGAGCGGCAGGATGAGCTCGCTGGGGATCGGCGGGAAGATGTTCTCGAGCGCCACCATGAGGCCCACGCCCACGGCACCGAGGCTCTCCATCACCGAGACCACCCAGCCGGTGAAGCCGGTGAGCGCCTGTCCGGACCCGGCGGCCGCGATCGTCGTCACGTCTGCAGTCATGCACGACAGCCTAACGACCCGGTGACAGCTCCCCCTCCAGGCCACGCCCAGGGCGACGGGGCTCCCCGGGTACGATCGTGGGTGCAGTACAGTCGGATCCGCAGCCCCGCATGCCGAATGTCGAGTGACGAGCAAGGAATATTGAGGACATGGAATCCAGCGAACGCCTCCTGACGAATTCGCAGTCGGCCGCGAAGGCGGGCGGCGGCTTCATGCGCAAGCCTGCCGTGCGCCACCTCATGGCGACGGTCGAGCGCTTCAACCTGCGGCTCGGCAACCAGTTCGGCGCGGCGATCACGTACTTCCTCGTCCTCGCCCTCATCCCCACGCTGATGTTCGCGTTCGCCGCCCTCGGCTTCGTGCTCGACGTCGTGCGCCCCGAATGGGTGGGCACGATCACCGATTTCCTCGAGGACGCCGCACCCGGGCAGGACGCCCTCGTCGAGATGCTCCAGAACTTCCTCGACAACTGGCAGGCCGTCGGCCTCGTCGGTGTGCTGTCGGCGTTCTACACCGCGCAGGGATTCATCGGCAACCTCAAGGACGCGATCCGCGCCCAGCTGCGCAGCGAGATGGGTGCCAAGCCGCAGGAGAACTTCATCGTCCGCACGGTGAACAACATCGTCACCCTGCTCGGCATCCTCGTCGGCGCCGCGATCACCATCGGACTCACCGTGATCGGCACCGGCCTGCAGACGACGATCGTCGACTGGCTCGGCCTGCCCGGCTGGGTCACCCCGGTCCTCACCATCACCCCGATCCTCATCACGCTCGCGATGTCGTGGCTGATCTTCATGTTCATGTTCACGATGATCCCGGTCACCCCGATCCCCAAGCGCACCCGCATGCTCGGCTCCCTCATGGGCGCCGTCGCCCTCACCGTTCTCCTCAACCTCGCCACCCTGCTCATCGACCTGTTCTCCGGCTCGCCCACCGCCGCGCTGTTCGGGCCCGTCATCGCGATCATGCTGTCGATGAACGTGTTCGCCCGCATCATCCTCGTCGTCGCCGCCTGGATGGGCACCGCCGACGACCAGCCGATCTTCGGCGAGATCCCGCCCGCGCCCCGGAAGTACGAGGAGAAGCAGGAATCCGAGCTCGGTGCTTCGATCCTCGCGCTCGGCGCGGGCGCCGGCCTCATCGCGCTCACCATCCTCGGCTTCAAGCGGATCAGCGACGACGAGGGCGCGTGATCGACCGGGCCTTCTTCGACCGGCCGGTCCTCGAGGTCGCGCCGGAGGTGCTCGGCGGGGTCCTCACCCGCCGGCAGCCCGGTGTCGAGCCGGTGTCGATCAGGATCACCGAGGTCGAGGCGTACGACGGCCGGATCGACCCCGCCTCCCACGCCTACCGCGGTCGGACCCGCCGCAACGCCACGATGTTCGGCCCGCCCGGCCACCTCTACTGCTACTTCATCTACGGCATGCACCACTCGCTCAACATGGTGTGCGAGGCCGCCGGCGCCCCGACCGGTCTGCTGCTGCGCGCCGGCGAGGTCACCGCCGGCCATGAGCTCGTGCGCGCCCGCCGCTCCGTGCGGCGCCGCACCCCGCTGCGCGACCGCGACCTGGCGCGCGGGCCCGGCTGCGTCGCCCAGGCCTTCGGGGCGGGTCCGGAGACCGATGGCGCGGACCTGTTCGGCGGCGAATGGACCTTCGCGACCCCGCCGGCGCCGGTGGAGCATGTCACCGGCCCGCGCGTGGGGGTGAGCGGGGACGGCGCCGATCCCGCGGCGTTCCCCTGGCGGTTCCGGATCCCCGGCGACCCCACGGTGTCCGCGTTCGTCCCGGGCCGGAGGAAGGCCCGCCGATGACGTACCGCAAGTCCGCCTCCCACGTCCCCGACGGGTTCTTCGCCACCGAGGCCGCCGGACTCCGCTGGCTCGCCGAGACCCGGACCGTGCCCGTCGTCGAGGTGCGCGCGGTCCACGCCCACGCGCTCGACCTCGAACGGCTCACCGAGGTGCCGCCCACCCCTCAGGCCGCCCGCACCTTCGGTGCCGGGCTCGCCGCCCTCCACCGTGCGCCGTGCCCGCCGCACGGCACCCTGCCGCCGGGTGTCGAGCAGTACTTCTTCGGCCCGCTGTCCGAGCCGCTGCCCATCGACACCGCGATCTCGGAGTCGATGGGCGAGGCGAGCGCCGTGCGGCTCGCATCCCTCGCCCGCCTCCTGGACCCCGGCATCCCCGCACTCGGTGCGGTGATCGACCGGCTCGCCGCCGGGCAGTTCGACGACGATGCCCCGCCGGCCCGCCTCCACGGCGACCTGTGGGCGGGCAACCTCCTCTTCACCGAGGCCGGCGGCACGCTCATCGACCCGGCCGCGATCGCCGGCCACCCGCTCGTCGACCTCGCCATGCTCTCCCTGTTCGGCGCCCCGCACCTGCAGGACATCCTCGCCGCCTGGGAGGACGCCTACGGCACGGCGGAGCTCGGGGCCGATTGGCGCGAGCGCCTGGGCCTCCACCAGCTGTTCGGGCTCGCCGCCCATGCGGTGCTGTTCGGCGGCGGCTACCGGGAGTCCACCGCCCGGCTCGCCGAGCGCTACGCCTGAGATGAAAGGATGGAAGACATGACAGTCATCAAGATCAACGCCCTCACCATCCCCGCGGACACCGGCGACGAGATCGTCGCCCGGTTCGAGCCGGCGATCGGCCGGCTGCCGGACCTCGAGGGGTTCGTCCGGTTCCAGCTCCTCAAGCCCACCGACGGATCCGAGCAGTGGTTCGTGCTCACCGAATGGGCCGACGAGGAGGCCTACGAGGGCTGGAAGGCCTCGCGGGCCTTCTCCCGCTCCCACGACTCCGGCGGCGACCGGCCGGCACCCGTCGCCACCGGCTCACAGCTCCTCGAGTTCGTGCCGGCGCTGAGCATCGGCGGCTGAACCGCTCCGGCGCGATCGCTCGGCGCACCCGACCGCACCGCGGGCCCGGGCGGACCGCGCGGTCCGCTTTCCTGGACACACCGGGTAAAATCGATGCGTATCCTCTGTTCGACGTTGAAGGGACCGACAGGTGACTGACCAGACCACTGCGAAGATGCAGGAGTGGGCGACCAAGCAGGACGCCGCAGAGAGGATGATCCCCGTCGTGGGCCGCCTCTATCGCAACAACGATGTGCTCCTCACGGTGTACGGCCGCAGTCTGCTCAACAAGTCGGTCAACGGCATCATCAAGGCCCACCGCTACGCCCGCCACTTCGACGGCACCGACCTCGACGTCGAGCAGACGCTCGCGATCGTCGAGGGCCTCGAGAGCCTCAACCTCGGCTCCTGCGGGATCGACCTCGGCCGGCTCGCCGCCGCCCACCGCGAGGCCGGCGACACCGACCTCACCGCGTTCCTCCGTGAGCAGCTCGGCGATGCGATCGGCGGGGCGGCCGAGGACGAGCCCGCTCCCCGCGATGTCGTGCTCTACGGCTTCGGCCGGATCGGCCGCCTGCTCGCCCGGATCCTCATCGACCGCGCCGGCGGCACCGGGATGCGCCTGCGCGCGGTGGTGGTGCGCCGCGGCGGCGACAACGACATCGTCAAGCGCGCCTCCCTGCTCCGCCGCGACTCGGTGCACGGCAAGTTCGACGGCACCATCGTCGTCGACCAGGAGAAGAACACCATCCTCGCCAACGGCGTGCTCATCCAGGTGATCTACTCCGACGACCCCTCCTCCGTCGACTACACGCAGTACGGCATCACCGACGCGATCATCGTCGACAACACCGGCAAGTGGCGCGACGAGGCCGGCCTCCGCAAGCACCTCGCGTGCCCGGGCGCCTCCAAGGTGCTGCTCACCGCGCCGGGCAAGGGCGACGTGAAGAACATCGTCTACGGCGTCAACAACGCCGACATCCTGCCCGAGGACACCGTCGTGTCCGCCGCCTCGTGCACGACGAACGCGATCACCCCGGTGCTCAAGGCGCTCAACGACGAGTTCGGCGTGCGCAACGGCCACGTCGAGACCGTCCACTCCTTCACCAACGACCAGAACCTCATCGACAACTTCCACAAGGGCGAGCGTCGCGGCCGGGCCGCCGGCCTCAACATGGTGCTCACCGAGACCGGCGCGGCGAAGGCCGTCGCGAAGGCGCTGCCGGAGCTCGCCGGGAAGCTGTCGGGCAACGCGATCCGCGTCCCCACCCCGAACGTGTCGATGGCGATCCTCAACCTCAACCTCGCGCGCGAGACCACGGTCGAGGAGCTCAACACCTTCCTGCGCGAGACCTCGCTCCGCTCCCCGCTGCGCAACCAGGTCGACTACATCGCCTCCCCCGAGGTCGTGTCGAGCGACTTCGTCGGCTCCAAGCGCGCCGGTGTGGTCGACGGGCTGGCGACGATCGTCGACGGCGACCGGGTCGTCGTCTACGTCTGGTACGACAACGAGTTCGGGTACTCCTGCCAGGTCGTCCGCTGCATCGCCGACATGGCCGGGGTCGACACCCCGTCCTACCCCGCGCGCGCCTGAGCCATGGGCTTCGTCCTGGCGCTGGACGAGGGCACGACGTCCACCCGTGCGGTCATCTTCTCCGAGGATGGCCGCACGGCGGCGTCTCACACCCAGGAGTTCACCCAGCACTTCCCGGCCACCGGGCACGTCGAGCACGATGCCACGGAGATCTGGCGCACGAGCCGTGAGGTGATCGGCCGCGTCATGGGGTCCGCCCAGCTCACGCAGGGCGACATCACCGCGCTCGGCATCACCAACCAGCGCGAGACGACGATCCTGTGGGACCGGAGCACCGGCCGCCCCGTCCACCGGGCGCTCGTCTGGCAGGACACCCGCGGCGGTGAGCACGTCGCCGCACTCGCCGAGCACGCCGAGGAGATCCAGCAGATCACCGGGCTGCCGGTGAACACGTACTTCTCCGCGATCAAGCTGCTCTGGCTGCTCGACTCCGACCCCGGGATCCGCGAGCGCGCCGAGGCCGGGGAGCTCCTCTTCGGCACCGTCGACACCTGGCTGATCTGGAACCTCACCGGGGGCACCGACGGCGGGATCCACGTCACCGACCCGACGAACGCCTCGCGCACCATGCTCATGGACCTGCGCACCCGCACCTGGTCGGACCGGATGCTCGAGCTCACCGGGATCCCGGCGGCGCTGCTCCCGGAGATCCGGCCCTCGGTGGGCGAGTTCGGGCGGGTCGCGGACCGGCAGCTGCTCGGCGGGGTGCCGATCACCGGGGTGCTCGGCGACCAGCAGGCCGCCGCGTTCGGGCAGTGCGCCTTCTCCCCCGGCGACACGAAGAACACCTACGGCACCGGCTGCTTCCTGCTGACGAACACCGGCGGGGACATCCGACGCTCCGAGCACGGGCTCGTGAGCACCGTCGCCTACGAGATCGCCGGTGAGGATCCCGTGTACGCGCTCGAGGGGTCGATCGCCGTCGCCGGCTCGCTCGTCCAGTGGCTGCGCGACTCCCTCGGCATCATCCGCACCTCGCAGGAGGTCGAGGAGCTCGCGGCGAGCGTCGAGGACTGCGGGGACGTGTACTTCGTGCCGGCGTTCTCCGGCCTGTTCGCCCCGCGCTGGCGCTCCGATGCCCGCGGCACGCTCGTCGGCCTCACCCGTTTCTCCACGAGGGCGCACATCGCCCGGGCTGCGCTCGAGTCCACCGCCTTCCAGACCGCCGAGGTGCTCACCGCGATGCGGGAGGACTCCGGGTTCGCGATCCGCCGGATCGCCGCCGACGGCGGGATGAGCGTCAACGACGCCCTCATGCAGTTCCAGGCCGATGTCGCCGACTGCGAGGTCGTCCGCCCCGAGCTCGTCGAGTCCACCGCGCTCGGGGCCGCCTTCGCCGCCGGGATCGGCGCCGGGGTGCACTCGGGCACCGCGGAGGTCGCGGCATTCGCCGTGCACCGCGAGTCGTGGACGCCGCAGATCTCCGCGGACGAGCGCACCCGTGTTCTCGCACGCTGGGACCAGGCGGTGCAGCGCTCGCTCGGCTGGGTCGAGTGACTCCTCAGCCGGCTGCGTAGCCCTTATCGACATCGACGGGGCTCAGCAGCGGCTCCCCTGCGAGCCAGCGGTCCCAGTTCGCCATGAACTGCTCGGCCAGCCGGTCGGTCCAGCCGTGCGTGTCACCGCTCATGTGCGCGGTGATCATGAGGTTCGGGCACGACCACAGCGGGTGCTCAGGCGGCAGCGGCTCGGTGTCGACGACATCGATCCCGGCCCCGGCGATCTCCCCGCTGTGCAGCGCGGCGACGAGGTCGTCGGTCACCACGGTCGCGCCCCGGCCCACGTTGATGAGCCGGGCGTGCGGCGGCAGGGCGGCGAGCACCTCGGCGTCGATGAGCCCGGTGGTCGCCGGGGTGAGCGGGGCGATGTCGATGAGCCAGTCGATGTCGCCCACGAGCCGCGGGAGCTCCGCGGAGTCGAGCACCTCGCCGAAGTCCGGGTCCCCGGACCGGGCGCGCGAGCCGGCTCCGCGCACCTCGACGCCGAGCGCGGTGAGGAGCCGGGCGGTCTCCCGGCCGATCGAGCCGGTGCCCACGACGAGCGCGCGGGAGCCGGCGAGGTTCTCCGTCTCCCGCCACTGCCAGGTGCGCTCGGCCTGGAGCTCGAGCGAGCCGGGGAGGTCCTTGGCGAAGCCGAGCATGAACGCGAGCACGAACTCCGCGATCGGCCGATCGAACACGCCGCGCGCGTTCGTCACCCGCACCCCGGATTCCCGCAGTGCGGGGAACATCAGGGAGTCGACCCCGGCGGAGGCGGCGTGGATCCACTGCAGCCGGTCGGCGGCGGTGAAGGCGTCGACGAGTGCCGGGGAGAAGAAGTCCCACATGAGGAGGACATCGGCGCCCGGCAGCGCCTCGGCGAGGCCGGACGCCTCGGTCCAGCGCACCTCGGCGGTGTCACTCAGGCGATCGAGCGCCGGCGGGCGCGGCCTGTGGGCTGCGGTGAGGATCGTCAGCACGGTCATCGTCGGCCTCCTGGGGGTCGTCGGCTCCCTCCACGGTAGCGCGCTCCGGGTCCGCGGCCTCGGTCTGCTCGGTGCCGTCGATCTGTTCGGCGCCGTCGGCCTGCTCGGTGAGCGGGACCACGCTGCGGTCGTCGCCGCGCTCGATCTTCGTCGCCAGCGGCCGCTCCTGGATGAACAGCACCGCGACGAAGCCGATGAGGACGAGCGGGCTGACCCACAGGAAGAGCGGCATGAGGGCGTCGTTGTAGGCGGTGACGACGAGCTCGTGGACCGGTCCCGGCAGCCCGGAGACGGCCTCCGGGGTGAGCCGGATGGCCGTGGTCGCCGAGCCCGCGCCCGTGCTCGGCAGCGAGGTGGCGAGCTGGGTCATGAGGCGTTCGGTGAACATCGAGCCGATGACGGCCATGCCGAGGGTCGCCCCGATCTGGCGGAAGAAGTTGTTCGAGGCCGTGGCGGTGCCGACGACGGTGACCGGGAACGAGTTCTGCACGATGAGCACGAGGAGCTGCATGGTCAGTCCCAGGCCCAGCCCGAGCATCGCGAGGTGGACGACCGACCAGTAGGCCGGCGTGTCGGCCTGCATGAAGGACATGAGGACGAGGGAGGCGAAGACGCAGAGGAAGCCGAGGATCGGGTAGATCTTGTAGCGCCCGGTCTTCTCGACGACGAACCCGATCGCGGTGCCGAACACCAGCATCGTCGCCATCATCGGCACCATCATGAAACCGGCGACCGTGGCGTCGATCCCGTGGACCATCTGCAGATAGGTGGGCATGTAGCTCAGCACCCCGAACATCGCGACGCCGATCGTCAGACCCGCGACCGTGCAGAGCACGAAGTTGCGGTCCTTGAACAGCCACATCGGGATCACCGGTTCGCTCACCCGGCGCTCGACGAACACGAACGCGACCGCGGCGACGAGGGCGATCCCGACGAGCCCGATGATCTCCGGGGAGATCCAGTCGTACTGGTGGCCGCCCCATGCGGAGGCGAGGATGATCGCGGAGGTGAAGAGGGCGACGAGCGCCATGCCTGCGCCGTCGACCTTGGGCCGGACGGCGTTGTGGGTGCGCGGGATGCGGAGGAAGACGAGCGCGGAGATGATCGCGAAGATCCCGAGCGGGAAATTCATCGCGAACGCCCAGCGCCAGCCGGGCCCCTCGGTGAGCCACCCGCCGATGAGCGGGCCGGCCACGGAGGACACGGCGAACACCGAGCCCATGAAGCCCATGTACTTGCCGCGCTGGCGGGCAGGGACCACGGCGGCGATGATCGACTGCGCGAGGATCATCATGCCGCCGCCGCCGATCCCCTGGAACACGCGGCCGAGGATGAGCAGGGTCATGTCCTGGGCGATCATCGCGAGCAGCGAGCCGACCATGAACATGATGATCGCGAAGACGAAGAGCGGCTTGCGGCCGAACAGGTCGCCGATCTTGCCGTAGATCGGCATCATCACGGTGGAGGCGAGCATGAACGCCGTCGACACCCAGAGCATGAGGTCGACGCCGTCGAGCTCGCCGACGATCGTCGGCAGCGCGGTGGCGAGGATCGTCTGGTTGAGGGAGAACATGAACATCGCGACCATGAGACCGATGAAGAGCAGGAGGATCGCGGCGGTCGACATCTGCTCGCCGGCCGCGGGCTGCGCGGCGGGGCGGGATGCGGTCGGTGATCCGGGTGCGGCGCCGGCGCGGCCGGCGCGGGTGATGCGCTTCATGCGGTCGGGCCCTTCATGACGTCGAGGAACAGCTGGACGGAGCGGTCGAAGAGTTCGGGGTCATCGCCGGTGTCGGCGCCGGAGTCGTCGCGCTCCGCGAGTCTGCGCGCCGCGGCGCGCAGCGGGGCGCTGCACACGAGGACGATCATGTCGGCGATCGCCTCCGGGGACTCGGCGGTGTCGAACTCGATGTCGTGCTGCCGGATGCGGGTGGCGACGACCTCGGCGACCTGCGATTCGAGCTGCCGGTTCTTCTCGAACTGGCGCCCGAGCAGCTCGGGATGCTGGGCGAAGATGCGCCGCCGCGCGGTCGCCACCTCGTCGTCGTTGAAGGTGAGGAGGAACGCGGTGTGGAGGAGCCGGGCGACCTCGGAGGCGAGGCCTGCGCCGTCGACGGGCCCGACGAGGAAGTCGCCGATCTGCTCGTCGTCGAGCAGCCGGTCGGCGATCCCGACGATCGCGTCCTCCTTCGAGGCGAAGTAGTTGAAGAAGGTGCGCGTCGAGACCCCGGCCTCGGCCGCGATCTGAGCGATCGTGGCCTGATCGAGTCCGTGCGCATTCACCTGATTGACGGTGGCGACGTGGATGGCCCGCCGGGTGAGGCGGGCCTTGCGGTCGCGGAGCGATTCCTCCGCCGGCGCGGTGGGCGCAGCGGTGTCATGAGAGATGGTCACCCGACAAGTTTGCACCGTGTGCAAGTTTTCTTCAAGTGCATCTTTGCACGTCGTGCAGTGATCTGAACCACCTGTGGCGCAGCGGACCACAGCGCCCGGGCTGCGTGGCGCAGTGCATAATCGAGGTGGGTCGCCGATCGCGCGGCCGCACCCGCGGAGCATCCCAGGAGGACGCAGTGAGCACAGTCATCTGGATCGGCGAGAAGGACCGGCAGGTCCTCGACATCCTCGAGGAGGCGTTCGCCGCGGAGCCGCGCGCCACCCTCGTGATCCCGGCCGGGGACTCCCCCACCGATACCGAGCTCGCCGAGGCCGAGGCGATCCTCAACGGCGCCGGCACGATCTCCGCCGAGCTCATGGACCGCGCCCCGAAGCTGCGCATCATCCAGCGCGTGGGCGCCGGCACCGACGGCATCGACTTCGCAGCCGCGGCCGAACGGGACGTCCTCGTCGCGAACCTCCCGGGCGCCAATTCCGTCGCCGTCGCCGAGCTCGCGATGGCCTCGCTGCTCGCCTGCGCCCGGCACCTGCCGGGCCTCGACGCGAACACCCGCCGCGGCGAGTGGACCCCCAACGAGTGGCTCGACCAGAGCTACGAGCTCGCCGGCCGGAAGGCCGCGATCATCGGGCTCGGCCACATCGGGCAGCTGCTCGCCCGGCGGATGAAGGCCTTCGACATGACGCTCGCCTACTACGACGTGTTCCGGCAGCCGGAGGAGGTCGAGCGCGAGATCGGGATCGAGTACACGGAGCTCGCCGAGCTCCTGCCCGGTGCCGACGTGCTCTCGATCCACGTCCCGCTCACCGCGGACACGCGCGGGATGATCGGGGCCGAGCAGCTCGCGCTCATGAGCGACACCGCGATCGTGCTCAACATGTCCCGGCCGGGGATCGTCGACGAGTCCGCGCTCGCCGAGGCGCTGCGGGCCGGCACGATCGCCGGCGCCGGCTTCGACGTGTTCTCCGGCGAGCCCGACATCGCCGGCAACCCGCTCCTCGACGCGCCCAACGTCGTCGCGACCCCGCACGCCGGTGCGCAGACGCGCGACACCGTCAAGCGGGTGTTCACCAAGGCGCTCGCGAACGTCCTCACGCTCGCCGAGGGCGACACCCCGCAGCACGTCATCGGCTGACCCGAAACGGCAATTTCAGAAGGAATCTGTGAGCGATTCCGCCGAGAATTGCGATCCCGCGCCCGCCTGCGCTCTCACATGAGGGAGCGGAGGCGGGCGCGCTGCCGCTCGAGGATCTGCAGCTGCTCGAGCAGGCGGCCGCTCGTCGCCGCGTCGGCGGGGTCGGCGCGCTGGAGCCGCGAGTGGAGCTCGTCGGCGATCCGCACCATGTCCTTGTCGAAGAGACGCGCGATGATCCCGCGCGCATAGCGCTCGACACCCGCGGCGTCCTGGGCCGGGAGCGGTTCGACGGCGAGGCGCCCGACGAGCCCGCGCAGCTGCTCCGGTGCGGCCTCGAGCACCTTCTCCGGCCAGCTCTCCGGGTCGGCGAGCCCGGCCCGGATGCCGCCGGCGGCGCGCATCGCGTCATGGACCCCGCGGTGGGCGGGATCGGTGAACACCTTGCCGTTGAGCCCGTCGAACAGGGTCGCGTTGACGAAGGTCGGCTGCTGGAGGGCGACCTGGAGCGCGCCGCGCTCGACGCGCAGCCCGGTGACGTCGACCGGTCCCCCGCCGAGCTCCTGGGCGTAGGCGTCGACGGCCGCAGCGGTCTCCGCCGGGGATTCGGTGGGTGCAGGCAGTCCGCCGCGCTGGTCCCGTCCGCGCTGGTCCCGTCCGCCCGGTCCCGCCGGTCCGGGACCGCCCGGGCCGCGCCCGGCCGCCGGATTGCGCCCGGCAGCGGGATTGCGACGTCCGTCGCCGCGGCGCTGCGCGGCACGCACGGCCTGGGCCACCTCGGCGGGATCGATGCCGATGTGTCCGGCGACGAACCGTTCGTAGCCGGGACGCATCGCGGCGTCCCGGATCTGGGCGATGACCGGTGCGGCGGCGCGCACCGCCCCCACCCGGCCCTCGACGGTGCTGAGATCGAAGCGGTCGACGCTCGAGGTCAGCGCGAACTCGAAGAGCGGGCGGCGCGAGTCGATGAGCTCGCGCACCGCGGCGTCCCCGTGGGCCTGCCGCAGGTCGCAGGGGTCCATGCCGGAGCGCTCGACGGCGACGTAGGTCTGGGCGACGAAGCGCTGGTCCTCCTCGAAGGCCTTGAGCGCGGCCTTGCGACCGGCCTCGTCCCCGTCGAAGG
This sequence comes from Brevibacterium sp. R8603A2, assembly GCF_023072605.1. NCBI lineage: Bacteria > Bacillati > Actinomycetota > Actinomycetes > Micrococcales > Brevibacteriaceae > Brevibacterium > Brevibacterium sp. R8603A2. The sequence continues at coordinate 75,958 of NZ_JALLGN010000011.1, read as the reverse complement.
TGAAGACGACCTCGCCGCCGTGCGTCTGGTCGTCGCCGAGCAGCCGGCGGGCGATCTTGATGTGCTCGGCGCCGAACGCGGTGCCGCAGGTCGCGACCGCCTGCTCGACCCCGGCGAGGTGGGCGGCCATGACGTCGGTGTACCCCTCGACGATGACGATCCGCTTGGTGCGGGCGATCGCGCGCTTGGCGAGGTCGAGGCCGTAGAGCACCTGGTTCTTCCGGTAGAGCACGGTCTCCGGGGTGTTGAGGTACTTGGGCCCCTGGTCGTCGTCGAACAGGCGCCGGGCGCCGAACCCGATCGTGCGGCCGGTGACGTCGCGGATCGGCCACACGAGGCGCCCGCGGAACCGGTCGTAGATGCCGCGCCGGCCCTGGCTGACGAGCCCGGAGGCGATGATGTCCTCGGTGACGTAGCCGCGGCCGCGCAGGTGGCCGAGCAGCGCGTCCCAGGACTGCGGGGCGAAGCCGACCCCGAAGGTCTGCTGCGCGTCCTCGCCGAAGCCGCGCTCGGCGAGGTAGGTCCGCCCGATCTCCGCGGCCGGGGAGCGCAGCTGCTCGCGGTAGAAGTCCGCGGCGACCTGGTGCATCTCGACGAGGCGCTGCCGGGTGCCTGCGGCCTCCCGATCCGGCCCGCGGCCCTCCTCGTACTGGAGTGCGACCCCGGTCTTCTCCGCGAGCCGCTCGACGGCCTCGACGAAGGTCATCCCGTCGATCTTCTGGAGGAACGCGAACACGTCCCCGCTCTCCCCGCACCCGAAGCAGTGGTACATCCCCACCTGGGGTCGGACGTGGAAGGACGGGGTGCGCTCGTCGTGGAAGGGGCACAGGCCCTTCTTCGAGCCGACGCCGGCGCTCTTGAGCGTGACGTACTCGCCCACCACCTCGTCGATCCGGGCGCGTGACCGGACCTCGTCGATGTCCTCGCGGCGGATCAGGCCGGCCACTAGAGCAGGCTCGCTTCGTCGGCCTGCATCCGGTGGTAGGCCGCCCAGGCGGAGTGGTCGGTGAGCGAGGCGACTTGGTCGACGACGACGCGCAGCCGTTCGGCGTCGGAGTCCGCCGCGCGGTGGTCGAGGAGGAACATCGTGTCCATCGCCTCGGGCCGTTCGCTGAAGTACTCGCCGAGCGTGGTGAGCACCCGGGCCTGGATGCGCTGCAGGCGCAGGCGGTCCTCGGCGACCATGACGGTGACGGTCGCCAGCCCCTTGAGGACGGCGATCTCGTGGCGGGTGGCCTCCGGCACGACGAGGTCGCCGTCGTAGCGGCCGAGCGGCTCCCAGCCGAACTCCTCGCGCGTCGCGGCCTCCGCGGCCCCGGCGAAGCGGCCGATGAGCTGGCTCGTCATGTGCTTGAGCCCGGCCTGCGAGCGACGGGAGCCGTCGTAGCGCTCGCGCGGCCAGTAGGCCGCCGACTGGAGCCGGTCGAGGGCGGAGATGATCTGCTCGTCGCGCGCCTCCGGCAGGTACCAGGAGCGGGTGATGTCGATGAGCCCGCCGAGCGCGTGGTCGTGGTGGTAGGCGAAGAGGTCGAGGTGGCCGGCGAACACCGCGTCCTCGACGTCGTGCACGGAGTAGGAGATGTCGTCGGCGAGGTCCATGAGCTGCGCCTCGATGCAGCGACGCGTGTCGGTGCGCCCATCGCGGAAGAACGCGAACACCGGCAGGTCGTCGGCGTAGGCGCCGAACTTCCGCAGCGGCGCCCCGGTGGTGGGCTTCACCGGCGCCTCGTCGCGCGACCACGGGTACTTCGTGCACGCGTCGAGGGTCGCGCGGGTGAGGTTGAGCCCGGCCGAGGCGCCGTCCTCGTTGAGGACCTTGGGCTCGAGCCGGGTGAGGATCCGCAGTGTCTGCGCATTGCCCTCGAAGCCGCCGATGTCCCGGCACAGCTCGTCGAGCACGGTCTCCCCGTTGTGCCCGAACGGCGGGTGGCCGAGGTCGTGGCTCAGGCACGCGGTGTCGACGATGTCGGGGTCGCAGCCGAGGTAGCGGGCGAGCTCACGACCCACCTGGGCGACCTCGAGGGAGTGGGTGAGCCGGGTGCGCACGAAGTCGTCGCTGCCCGGGGACACGACCTGGGTCTTCGCCCCGAGCCGGCGCAGGCCCGAGGAGTGGAGCACGCGGGCGCGGTCGCGCTGGAAGGCCGAGCGGCGCGGGTTCTTCGCGGCCTCGGGCACCCACCGCTCCTGGTCGTGGGCGGAGTACTCGGCGAGGCCGCCCGGGATCCCCGTCATCCTCAGCCCCCCGAGACGTCGAGCTCGGCGAGCGCGAGGTCGGCGCGCCGGGATTCCTCCATGACGCGGGAGTCGAGCCAGCCCTCGGGCAGGTGGGGCCGCTTGGGCCGGGTGGTGCGCCCGCGGGAGCCCTCGGCGTCGCGGCCGGGGTAGGGCGCGCTGCGGTCGAGCCCGTCGAGGTGCTCGCGGAGCTCGGCGAGCGAGGACACCATGGCGAGCGCGCGGCGCGCCTCGCCGCCGACCGGATAGCCTTTGAAGTACCAGGCGATGTGCTTGCGGAGGTCGCGGACGCCGTAGAACTCATCGCCGTAGTACTCCGCGAGGTACACCCCGTGGGTGTGGACGGCGTCGGCCACCGCGCCGAGATCCGGGCGGATCCGCTCCTCGCTGCCGGCGAAGGCGTGCGCGAGGTCCCCGAACAGCCACGGGCGACCCTGGCAGCCGCGGCCGATCACGACCCCGTCGCAGCCGGTGGTGCGCATCATCTCCAGGGCGTCCTCGGCGGCGAAGATGTCGCCGTTGCCGAGCACCGGGACGGTGTCGCCGAGGTGGTCCTTGAGGCGGGCGATCGCGTCCCAGTCCGCCTGCCCGGAGTAGAGGTCCGCGGTGGTGCGGCCGTGCAGGGTGATCGCGGCGACCCCGGCGTCGCGGGCGATCCGGCCGGCCTCGAGGTAGGTGAGGTGGTCGGCGTCGATGCCCTTGCGCATCTTGATGGTCAGCGGGATGCCCCCGCGGGAGGCCTCGCGCACCGCGGTGGTGACGATCGCGGTGAACAGGTCGGTCTTCCACGGCAGCGCGGAGCCCCCGCCCTTGCGGGTGACCTTGGGGACCGGGCAGCCGAAGTTGAGGTCGATGTGGTCGGCGCGGTCCTCCTCGACGAGCATCCGCACCGCCTGCCCGATCGTCACCGGGTCGACGCCGTAGAGCTGCACGGAGCGCGGGGTCTCGTAGGGCTCGTGGTGGATGATCCGCATGCTCTTGGGGCTGCGCTCGACGAGAGCGCGGCTGGTGACCATCTCGGTGACGTAGAGACCGGCCCCGTACTCGCGGCACAGCCGCCGGAAGGCGGTGTTCGTGATCCCGGCCATCGGCGCGAGCACGACGGGCGAGGACAGCTCGATCGGCCCGATCCACAGGGCGGGCCGGGCGGCTTCCTTCGCGGTGGGCGCAGGGGCGTGGAGGAGGGATGCAGCAGTCACCGCACCATTGTCCCACCACGAGTCAAACCGGGGTGCGGTGTCCACAGCTCCCGGTACCGGGGACGCGCACGCCGGTGCGAGCCCGGACTCACCCCTCCCGCGGCGGGTTGAAGGCGGGGATCCCGGTGAGGTGGGCGCCGAGGATGAGCGTGTGGACCTCGTCGGTGCCCTCGTAGGTGCGGACGGCCTCGAGGTTGTTCGCGTGGCGCTGCGGCGAGTACTCCGCCGACACCCCGTTGCCGCCGAGGATCGTCCGCGCCTCACGGCAGATCGCGATCGCGTCCCGGGTGTTCGCCAGCTTGCCCACGGAGATCTGCACCGGGTCGAGCTCTCCTGCGTCCTTGAGGCGCCCGGTGCGCTCGGCGACGAGCAGCCCGCGCTGGATGTCGAGCGCCATGTCGACGAGCTTGCGCTGGGTGAGCTGGAAGGACGCGATCGGCGCACCGAACTGCTCGCGGTCCAGGGCGTAGGAGCACGCGGTCTCGTACGAGTCGCGGGCCGCGCCGAGCACACCCCACATGATCCCGTAGCGGGCGTCGTTGAGGCAGGTGAACGGACCGGACAGGCCCTCCGCGCCCGGCAGCCGGGCGGAGTCGGGGACGCGCACCTCGGCGAGCTCGATCTCGCACTGGATCGAGGCGCGCATCGCGAACTTCGGCTCGATCACCGTCGCCGTGAAGCCGGGGGTGTCGGTGGGGACGACGAAGCCGCGCACCCCGTCCTCGGTCCGGGCCCAGATCACCGCGAGCTGCGCGATCGAGGCGAGCCCGATCCACCGCTTGCGCCCGCTGATGACCCAGTCGCCGCCGTCGCGGCGGGCCACGGTCTCCATCGAGGAGGGATCGGAGCCGGCGTTCGGCTCCGTGAGCCCGAAGCAGCCGATGACCTCGCCGCGCGCCATCGCCGGCAGGTGCTCGGCCTTCTGCTCCTCGGACCCCCAGTGGTGGATCGCGCCCATCGCGAGCGAGCCCTGCACGGACACGAAGGTGCGGATGCCGGCGTCGGCGGACTCGAACTCGAGGGAGGCGAGCCCGTACTCGACGGCGCTGCGTCCCGGGCAGCCCGGCGAGTCGAGGTGGATGCCGAGGTAGCCGCGCTCCCCCATCTCGCGCACGAGCTCGCGGGGGAACTCCGCGTGCTCGAACCAGTCGGCGACATGCGGGCGGATCGCCTCGTCGACGAAGCCGCGCACCTCGTCGCGGAATTCGAGCTCCTCGGCGCTGAACAGCGACTCGAGGCCGAGGAGGTCAGCCCGGGTGCGGAGTTCCCGGGTGCGCTCTGCAGCGGTGCTCTGGGCGATGGTGCGCTCGGTTCCGTGGGCCATGGCGTGCTCCTTCGTCGGCGATCGCCGTGTCCCGCGGGGCCGCGCGACACGCGGTGGATCTCGTCCGTCCCAGTCTGTCACGCCGCGGCGTAGCCTGGCACCGGGATGCGGGATCGCCCGCACCGCCGTGCACACGAGGAGGACCATGATCGCACTGCTCGCTGCGACGCCGATCCTCGTCGCCGTCCTCGTGCTCGTGTTCGGCAGGCCCGCGACCTGGGCGGCCGCAGCCGCCCTCGTCACCGCGGCAGCTGCCGCCCTCCTCGCCTTCCGCACCCCGGCCGGAGTGCTGGCCGCGAGCGGTGCGGACTACGCGCCGCTCCTCGCCGAGGTGCTGCTCATCCTCCTCTTCGGGATGATCCTCGCCCGGCTCCTCGAGGCGACCGGCGCGATGGCGCTGCTCTCCCGCTGGCTGCAGGACGCCTCGACCTCCGTCCCGGCCGGCACCGCGCTCGTCGTGTTCGGGGTGGTGCCCTTCGCGGAGTCCGTCACCGGGTTCGGGATCGGGATCACCGTCGGCATCCCGATCCTGCGGCGCCTGGGCCACCGTCCGGCACCGGCAGCGCTGCTCGGGCTGCTCGGGCTCACCGCGGTCCCCTGGGGCGCGCTCGGACCCGGCACCGCGGTGGCCGCCTCGCTCACGGGGCTCGGGCTCGACGAGCTCGGCGTCGCCACTGCGTGGGTCAACGCGCTCCCGGTCGCGGTCGCGGTGGTCGCCGTGGCGGTGCTGTGCGGGGCGCGCCGGGATCCCCGGGCGGCCGTCCCCGTACTCGCCGCCGGCGCGGTCCTGTGGGCGGGTGTGCTCGGTGCGAACATCCTCGTCGGCACGCCCCCGGCCGGTGTGCTCGGTTCGCTCTCGGTCATCCTGGTGCTCCTGCTGAGCGCACGCCTGCGCGGTGCCCGGCTGCGCGGCACCCGGCGCACCGTGCTCGCCGCGGTGCCCTACCTGGTCCTCACCTGCGGCCTGCTCGCCGCCCAGGCCCTCGCCGGTCTCCTCGACGCCGTCTGGCTCGACGTCCTCGCGTCTCCCCCGGTGTGGCTGCTCGCCGCGTGCCTCGTCGCGGTGCCCTCCGCTCCGGGGCCCGTCGACGGGCCCGCGGTGGTGGCCCGGGCGGCGCGCGCCTGGGTGCCGGTGGGCGTGGCGACGGGTCTGTTCATGATGCTCGGCTGGCTCATGACGGCGACCGGGATGAGCGCGGCGATCGGGGCCGCGCTCGCGGTGCTCGGCAACGCGCCGGGTCCGCTGCTGCTCGCGCTCGGCGGCATCGTCGCCGGTTCGAACACGGGGGCGAACGCGATGTTCGCAGGCACGGTGGCCTCGATGGCGGAGTCGACGGGCGCTTCGGTGCTCGGACTTGTGGCGGTCGGCAACGCCGCCGCGGCGTTCGCGAACATCGCGACCCCGCCCCGGGTCGCGCTCGCGGTGCAGGTCGGCGCCGGGGACGAGGCGCTGGCCGACGGCGGGGAGGACACGGCAGACGGATGCCGGACCGACCCGGCGGCGCAGCGGGCCGAGCTCGAGCGCGCCGTCGTCCGGGTGCAGCGGGCCACCGTCCTCTGCGTGCTCGCCGCGACCGTGCCGCTCGCCGTCCTCGCTGCGCTGCTCTAGCCGTTCCGGCCGGGATCGGCCGCCCCGCGGTCCCGCTCCCGCGGGCGCACGCCCTCACCCGAGCGGACGACGAGTGCGGCGATGGCGGTGGTCGCGGGGATCGCGAGCACGAGTCCGATCGAGCACACGAGCAGGCTCACCACCTCGATCGCGAGGCCACCGAGGGTGAGCGATTCGAGGAAGGACCGGGAGGACGATGCGACGAGGAGCAGCACGGTGAGACCGCCGCCGGCGAACGCGAAGGCGATGGTGTAGACGGTCGAGGCGATGTGGTCCCGGCCGATCCGCATCGCCGAGGCGAACAGCTCCCGGGCCCGGGCGTGCGGGCGGGCGAGGGCGAGCTCCCACACCGCCGCCGCCTGGGTGATCGTCACGTCGTTGAGGACGCCGAGGCCGGCGATGAGGATGCCGCACACCACGAGGTCCCCGGTCGACAGCTCCGCCGACCACGACAGCAGGTAGGTCTCCTCGGAGTAGATCCCGGCGAGCTTGGCCCAGCGCGTCCACAGCGCGCCGAGCACCCCGGTCACGGCGATGCCGGCGAGGGTGCCGAGCAGGGCTGTGGTGGTGCGGGCGGAGAACCCGTGCGCGAGGTAGAGCACGACGAGCATGATCACCGCCGCCGCCACGACCCCGACGAGCACCGCCGGGGAGCCGGCGAGCAGCGCCGGCAGCATGAACACGAGCATGACGCCGAAGGCGAACACGAGCCCGAGGAGCGCACGCAGCCCGCGCAGCCCCGCGACGAGGACGACGAGCAGCGCGTAGACGGCGGCGAGCACGGTGAGGGACACGTTCCGGTCGAAGTCGACGAACACGTAGTCCGCCGCTCCCGGATCCCCCGGGTCCGGGGCCGCCCCGCCGGGCGGGGCCTCGCCTGGCCCGCCGGTGATCGCCTCGGCGGCGGGATCGGAGGCCGCCTCGGCGTCCATCCCGATCGCCTTGACCCGGTCTCCCGGCGCGAGGCCGGCGCGCATCGCCTCGGGCGGGACGAACAGCGAGCCCTCGGCGCCGTCGACCTCGACCGCGATCGCCGCGCACCCGGAGGACTCCGCATCCGGACACGCCCGGAGGTCGACCATCGTCACCGTCCCGGACACGTACGTCGTCCCCTCCCCGAGCGCCGTCGGATCCCAGCCGCCGTCCTCGCCCGCGGCCGGCCACAGGAGCACGAGCCCGGAGACGGCGAGGACCGCCAGCGGGACGAGGAGTCCCAGCATGACGGTCCAGGCGCGCCTCGACGCCCGCGGAGCCCGGCTCCCGGCGATGAGGTGCATGCGCGGCGGGTCAGCCGGCGAGGTCGGTCGCGAGGTACGCGACGACCTCGTCGAGCGGGATCCGCTCCTGCGACATGTCGTCGCGACGCCGGATGGTCACCGCGTCGTCGTCGAGCGTGTCGAAGTCGACGGTGATGCAGAACGGGGTGCCGATCTCGTCCTGGCGGCGGTAGCGGCGGCCGATCGCCCCGGCGTCGTCGAAGTCGACGTTCCAGCGCTTCCGCAGGTCCGCGGCGAGCTCCTTGGCCTTGGGCGAGAGCTTCTCGTTGCGGCTCAGCGGCAGCACCGCGGCCTTGACCGGGGCGAGCCGCGGGTCGAGCTTGAGCACGATCCGCTTGTCGACGCCGCCCTTGGTGTTGGGTGCCTCGTCCTCGGTGTAGGCATCGACGAGGAACGCCATCATCGAGCGGGTGAGTCCGAAGGACGGCTCGATGACGTAGGGCGTGTAGCGGGTGTTCGCCGCCTGGTCGAAGTACTGCATCTTGTGTCCGGAGTGCTCGGTGTGATTGCCGAGGTCGAAATCGGTGCGGTTGGCGATGCCCATGAGCTCGCCCCAGGTGCTGCCCTGGAACCCGAACTTGTACTCGATGTCGACGGTCGCCGCCGAGTAGTGGGCGCGCTCGCCGTCGGGCACGTCGAAGCGGCGCATGTTGTCCGGGTCGATGCCGAGGTCGACGAACCAGTCCCAGCAGGCCTCGACCCACTCGTGGTAGTACTTCTCCGCGTCGTCGGGGTGGGTGAAGTACTCGATCTCCATCTGCTCGAACTCGCGGGTGCGGAAGATGAAGTTGCCGGGGGTGATCTCGTTGCGGAACGCCTTGCCGATCTGGCCGATGCCGAACGGGGGCTTCTTCCGGTTGGCGGTGACGACGTTGGCGAAGTTGACGAAGATGCCCTGCGCGGTCTCCGGGCGGAGGTAGTGGAGGCCCTCCTCGTTGTCGACGGCGCCGAGGTAGGTCTTCATGAGGCCGGAGAACTGCTGGGGCTCGGTCCACGCGCCCTCCTGCCCGGTCTCCGGATCGCGGATGTCGGCGAGCCCGTTCTCCGGCTCGCGCCCGTGCTTGGCGACGTAGGCCTCGATGAGGTGGTCGGCGCGGTAGCGCTTGTGGGTGTGGAGGGATTCGACGAGCGGGTCGACGAAGGTCTCGACGTGCCCGGAGGCCTCCCACACCGCGCGCGGCAGGATGATCGAGGAGTCGAGCCCGACCATGTCCTCGCGGCCGCGCACGAAGTTCTGCCACCACAGGGCCTTGATGTTCTCCTTGAGCTCGACGCCCAGCGGCCCGTAGTCCCAGGCCGAACGGGATCCGCCGTAGATCTCACCCGCCTGGAACACGAAGCCGCGCCGCTTGGCCAGGGTGATGACGGAATCCAATGTCGATGCCACAGATGTCTCCTCGGTTCGGGGGCGAACGGCTGGCTGTCGTCCGCATGCGGATCCAGCGTATCGAATGCGCGCCCGGTTCGGACCCGCGTCCCGGTGCGCGGCCGCGCAGCCGCCCAGGGCGCGGCTGTGTCTTCCCTCACCCTCGGCGCCGAACCGCCCGGCTCGGGCACCGCGGCATGTAGACTGGCCGGACACCCAAACCTTTCACCGCCGTCATGGTGCCAGGAGTTCGACTGCCCCGGGCAGCGAGCACTGCTCGACGCACCGCGTGCCGCCCGTCACATTGCGTTCGTTGCGCGTCACGCGTCCTCGATTCGACGGCACCGGCCGATCTGCTCACCACCGTTGCAGTGCGGCTGCGCATGGGTCGATCGCCAAACCCGTCCACTGCGATCAAGTGTGTGCCGATCCGCGAAGAGAGCCTTTGATGTCCGCTGAGGATATGACCACCCCTGCCCCCGTCTCCACCGAGAAGACCCCCGAGAGCACCGCTCCCGCCCAGGCCGCACCGGCCGAGGCCGGGTCCGCCGCCGCTCCGGCAGCGCCCGCCGACGAGCTGCCGCCGTTCGACGCCTTCGACCTCGATCCCGCCGTGCTCGCCGCGGTCAAGGACCTCGGCTACGAGACCCCGTCCCAGATCCAGGCGCAGACGATCCCGCTGCTGACCTCCGGCCGCGACGTCATCGGCCTGGCGCAGACCGGCACCGGCAAGACCGCCGCGTTCGCCCTGCCCGTGCTCAGCCACCTCGCGCACGCCGGCCGCGCCTCCGAGGGCCCGTTCGCCCTCGTCCTCACCCCCACCCGCGAGCTCGCGCTCCAGGTGGCCGAGGCGTTCACGAGCTTCGCCGCCCACCTCCCGGACTTCTCCGTGCTGCCGATCTACGGCGGCCAGTCCTACGGCCCGCAGCTCGGCGGCCTGCGCCGCGGCGCGCAGGTGGTCGTCGGCACCCCCGGGCGCGTCATCGACCATCTCAAGCGCGGCTCCCTCAAGCTCGGCGACCTCCGCCACCTCGTGCTCGACGAGGCCGACGAGATGCTCAAGATGGGCTTCCAGGAGGACATCGAGGAGATCTTCGCGCAGGCCGGCACCGCCCGCCAGGTGGCGCTGTTCTCCGCGACCATGCCGAAGTCGATCCACCGGATCACCGGCCAGTACCTCAACGACCCGGCCGAGGTGCGGGTCAAGTCGAAGACCACGACGGGCGCGAACATCCGCCAGCGGTTCCTCACCGTCATGCACTCCCACAAGCTCGACGCGCTCACCCGCATCCTCGAGGTCGAGGAGTACGACGGCATCATCATGTTCGTCCGCACCAAGCAGGCCACCGAGGAGCTCGCCGACAAGCTGCGCGCCCGCGGGCTGTCCGCCGCGGCGATCAACGGCGACATCCCGCAGCAGGCGCGCGAGCGGACGGTCGAGCAGCTCCGCAGCGGCGCGATCGACATCCTCGTCGCCACCGATGTCGCCGCCCGCGGCCTCGACGTCGAGCGGATCTCGCTCGTCGTCAACTACGACATCCCGCACGACACCGAGTCCTACGTCCACCGGATCGGCCGGACCGGCCGTGCCGGCCGCTCCGGCGAGGCGATCCTGTTCGTCACCCCGCGCGAGAACCACCTGCTGCGCCAGATCGAGAAGGCCACCCGCCAGCGCGTCGAGCAGCTCACCCTGCCGACCGTCGAGCAGCTGACCTCGACCCGCATCGAGCGCTTCCAGAACCGCATCACCGAGGCGCTCTCCGGGCTCGACCTGTCCGAGGTGCGCCCCGTCATCGAGCAGTACGAGCAGGTCCACGACGTGCCCGCCTCGGAGATCGCCGCCGCACTCGCGGTGCTGCTCCTCGACGGCGAGTCGCTCACTGCGCAGCCGCTGCCCGAGCCCAAGCGCAAGCAGCGCGAGGACCGGGGCGAGCGCGGGCCGCGCGGTCCGCGGTCGCGTGAGGGCATGCGCACCTACCGGCTGGCCGTGGGCCGCAACGAGCGCGTCCAGCCCGGCGGCATCGTCGGGGCGCTCGCGAACGAGGGCGGCCTGACCTCGGGTCAGATCGGCCACATCGACATCCGCTCGAACCACTCGCTCGTCGACCTGCCCGACGACCTGCCGCAGTCGGTGTTCGACCGCCTGTCCGGCACCCGCGTCCAGGGCAAGCGGATCGATCTGCGCCCCGACACCGGCCGCCCGGGCCGCTCGTTCCCCAAGAAGAACTTCGACAAGGGTCCGGGCGAGGGCCGCAAGTTCCGCCAGGAGCGCGACGGCAAGAAGGGCTTCTACCGTGGGGGCAAGGGTCGCTGAGCCCCACCCGCACGCGGCCGCCGCGCGGCTGAGCACACCCGCCGGGCTGTCCCGGCCGACCGCCGCGCCGCGCGGTACCGGACATGCCGCCCGTCATAGGATGGGCGGCATGTCCGTTCGCGTCTCCGCGCTCTTCCGCTACCCGGTCAAAGGCTTCCCGGCCGAGCCGCTCGACTCCGGCACAGTGCGCGCCGGCACGGGCTTCGACGGCGACCGGGCGGCGGCCTTCAGCAGCGGGCGCCTGCCCGTGCCGGCGGACTCGTGGAGTCCCTACCGCGGCTTCGCCGTCCTCAAGACCGACATGAGCCTCGAGGCCTGGCAGGTGAGCTCGACCGCCGCCGAGGCGCCCGCCGGGTCCGCATCGGGCGGCGACCCCGGGATGGTCGGCGGCTCCCCCGGCGCCCCGGCCCGGGCGATCACGCTACGCGCCCCGGACGGTGAGCGCACCGGGTTCCGCACCGATGACGCCGACTCCCTCGCGGCCGCCTCGACGTTCCTCGCCGCGCGCCTGCGCCCCCAGGGCGAGCACCCGCGCCGCCTCGTCGTCGCAGGCCAGGGGATGTTCGACTCCCGCGCCTCGGGCGTGTCGCTCATCAACCCGGCAACGGTCGAGATGCTCGGGGAGGCCGCGGGCGTCGACCTCGACCCGCTCCGCTTCCGCGGCAACGTCCACCTCAGCGGCCTGGCTCCGTGGGAGGAGTTCGGACTCATCGGGCGGGTGGTGCGCGTGGGCTCGGCGCGTCTGCTCATCCGCGCCTCGATCGAACGCTGCCCCGCCACCCGGGTGAATCCCCGGACCGCGGAGGACGACGTCAACGTGCCCCGGCTGCTCGCCGGGGTGTTCGGGCATCTCCATCTGGGCGTCTACGGGATCGTGCTCGAGCCCGGCACGGTGGGCGTGGGCGACGCGCTCCTCATCGAGGGCGGATCGTGCGCTAAGCACGGGCCCGGAACCGAAGAGCACCACCACGACGCCGGAGCGCCCGCGGCCCTCGACCCGCGGGTGAAGTCCCCGCTCACCACCCCGCGCCCGGCCACGGTCCTCGACTCCGCGGAGATCGACCCGGGGCGCGTCCGAGTGCGCCTGCGCGACGAGCTCGGCTGGTTCGCCGCCCTCCACCGACCCGGCATGCATGCGCGCGTCCACCTCCTCACCGAGGCGGGGCCGCTGTGGCGCACGTACACCGTCACCGCCGCCACCGGGAGCACGTTCGAGCTCGGCGTCGGGGTCGACGGCGTCGGCTCCCGCACCCTCACCGCACTGCCGCCGGGGGCGCAGGTGCTCGTCTCCGGCCCGTTCGGCCGGGTCACCGCGGACACGCTGCGCGCCCCGCGCACCCTCGTGCTCACCGCCGGGATCGGCATCACCCCGGCGCTCGGGCTGCTGCCCGGCCTGGGCGATCGGTCGGTCGATGTCCTCCATGTCGAACGCGGGCGGACCCCGAGCGGCTTCTTCCGCGCGCTCGTCGACGCCGCCGGGGCACTCCCCGCGGCGCGCGTGCGGCGCTGGTCGACTCAGGAGCGGGGTCGGCCGGACGCAGACGCGCTCGGCGCGGTGCTCACCGAGATGCTCGACGCACCTGTGGATACAGATCCGGCGGGTCCCGGGGAACCGGCCGCCCCGAGCTCAGCGGACCGTGGCGGCGCTGCTGTCGATGTCGTGCTGTGCGGCCCGCCCGGCTTCCTCGCCGCGGCCGCCGAGGCCGCCCACCGCGTCGGGGTCCCGGCCGCACACGCCCACCGCGAGATCTTCTCCTCGCCGGCACCGATCGACGCCGGCGGCACGGTCGACCTCACCGCGTGGGAGCCGGCGACGGTGCGCACGCTGACCGCCGACGGCTCGACAGGTCCCGAGCTCGCCTGGACCCCGGCCGCGGGATTCCTCCTCGATGCGCTCGAGGCCCGCGGGATCGACGTGGCGAGCTCGTGCCGGGGCGGTTCGTGCGGCACCTGCGCGCTGCGCCTCGTGTCCGGCCAGGTCGCCTATCCGGTGGAGCCGGCGGCGGCCTTCGACGACGACGAGGTCATCACGTGCTCGGCGGTCCCGGTCGGGGATGTCGAGCTCACCCTCGACGAGTGAGCCGCACCCACCTCGGGCACGGCGAGGGCTCCGTTCCGCGGTGCGGAGCCGGGCCGGACCGCCTCAGCGCCCGGCTGCGGTGTCGACCGCCCCGCCGAAGCGCCGGTCGCGGCGCGCGTACTCCTCGATCGCGGCCCACAGGGTGCGGCGGTCGACGTCGGGCCACAGCACGTCCTGGAACACGAGCTCTGCGTAGGCCGACTGCCAGAGGAGGAAGTTCGAGGTGCGCTGCTCACCCGAGGACCGGAGGAACAGGTCGACATCGGGCACCCCGGGAGCGTAGAAGCGGGAGGCGAGCGCCTTCTCCGTCACCTTCCCCGGGGTCAGCCGGCCGGCGGCGACCGCTTCGGTGATCGCGTTGACCGCATCGAGGATCTCCGCGCGCCCCCCGTAGTTCACGCAGAACTGGAGGACGAGCCCGGTGTTGTGCCGCGTCATCTCCTCGGCCGCCTCGAGCTCGGCGATGACGGAGCGCCACAGGCGGCCGCGCCTGCCGGCCCACACGATCCGCACCCCGAGGGCGTGGAGCTCGTCGCGGCGGCGGCGGATGACGTCGCGGTTGAAGCCCATGAGGAACCGGACCTCCTCCGGGGAGCGCTTCCAGTTCTCGGTGGAGAAGGCGTAGGCGGAGAGGTGGTCGACGCCGGCCTCGATCGCCCCGTGGATGACCTCGAGGAGCGCGAACTCCCCGGCCTTGTGCCCCTCGGTGCGCGGCAGGCCCCGGTCGTTCGCCCAGCGTCCGTTGCCGTCCATGACGACCGCGACGTGCCTGGGCACGAACTTCCGCGGGATCTCCGGCGGGCGCGCTCCGGACGGGTGCGGCGGCGGCACTGCGGGGTGCCCGCCGGCGGTCGGAGCGGGATCGGGGCGACGGGGGCTCATGCGTTCTCCAGGACCGTGAAGGACTTGACGTGGCGCTCGAGGTGCCACTGGACGTACAGCGTGACGAGGCGGGAGGCCTCGGCGGCATGGTGGGGTGCGGTCGCCTCGGCCCGGACCCAGTCCCCGGACAGCAGGGCGGCGAGGTGGAGGACGGTCTCCGTGGTCGGCAGCGCGGTGCCGTGCTGGCGGCAGGCCGAGCACACGGCCCCGCCGAGCGCCGGGGAGAACGCCCGGTGCGGGCCGGGTTCGCCGCACTGGGCGCAGTTCCACAGGCTCGGCGCCCAGCCGGCGACGGCCATCGCGCGCAGCAGGTAGGCGTCGAGGGCGAGCCTGGGTGGGTGCTCGCCCCGGCACAGGGAGCGGATCGCGGACACGAGGAGGAGGTACTGGGCGCGGGAGCGGGGTTCGGCCTCGGTGAGCCGGGTGCAGGTCTCGGCCATGACGTTCGCCGCGGAGTACGTGCTGTAGTCGGCGCCGATCGCGCGGGCGAAGGGCTCGATGAGCTCGACCTGGGTGACGACGTCGAGGCTGCGTCCCACGTGGCACTGGACGTCGACGAGCATGAATGGCTCGAGCCGGGAGCCGAACCGGGACTTCGTGCGTCGGATCCCCTTGGCCACCGCCCGGACGAGCCCGTGGTTGCGGGTGAGGATGAGGACGATGCGGTCGGCCTCGCCGAGCTTGTGGCCGCCGACCACGATCCCCTCGTCCCGGTACTGCTTCATCCCTCCATTATCGTCGCCCGGCCTGGGAGGCGGCTGACGCACACGCCGGGGACGCACCGCCGGAAGCACCGCAGGTGGTCGCAGAACCATGATCCCGGCGGGGGAATCGTGGATCTGCGACCACCTGACGGCGGGGCGGGAGCTCGGGCCGGCGGCTCAGCCCTGGCGCACGGCGCGGTTGACGGCGCTGATCACGGCCTTGAGCGAGGACTTGGTGATGTTCGGGTGGAGACCCGCACCCCACAGCACCCGGTCGCCGACGGCGAGCTCGACGTAGGACGCCGCGACGGTGTCCGCACCGGTGCCCACTGCGTGCTCGGTGTAGTCCTGCAGCCGGATGTCGAGGTCGAACTGCTCGGTGAGGAGGTTGACGAGGGCGTTGATCGGGCCGTTGCCGCGGCTCTCGTAGGTGCGCTCCTGGCCGTCGACGAGGAGGTCGACCTCGATGGTCTCGGAGTTCTTCGTCGTCGGCTCGTCGGCGATGTTCGCCGACGCGGTGCGCAGGCCCATGATCTTGAACCGGCCCCAGGCCTCGGCGTCGCCGTCCGACGGCAGGTACTCGTCGTTGAAGATCCGCCAGATCTCCGGTGCGGAGACCTCGCCGCCGGACTCCGAGCGGCCCTGCACGACCTGCGAGAACTCGACCTGGAGGCGGCGCGGCAGGTCGAGTCCGTGCTCGGTCTTGAGCAGGTAGGACACTCCGCCCTTGCCGGACTGCGAGTTCACGCGGATGACCGCCTCGTAGGAGCGGCCCAGGTCCTTGGGGTCGACCGGCAGGTAGGGCATGTCCCATTCCATCTGCTCGATGGGTACGCCGGCGGCCTGCGCCCGCTTCTCCCGGTCGACGAACGCCTTGTTGATCGCGTCCTGGTGGGAGCCGGAGAAGGAGGTGAAGACGAGGTCGCCGCCGTAGGGATGGCGCTCGTGCACGCCGATCTGGTTGCAGTGGGTGACGGTGCGGATGACCTCGTCGATGTCGGAGAAGTCGAGCTCCGGGTCGATGCCCTGCGAGTACAGGTTGAGGGCGACGGTGACGAGGTCGAGGTTGCCGGTCCGCTCGCCGTTGCCGAACAGGCAGCCCTCGATGCGGTCCGCGCCGGCCATGATGCCCAGCTCCGCGGCGGCCACGCCGGTGCCGCGATCGTTGTGCGGGTGGAGGGAGACGGCGACGTCCTCGCGGTAGGGCATGTGGCGGCAGAACCACTCGATCTGGTCGGCATAGGTGTTCGGGGTGCCGCGCTCCACCGTGGCCGGCAGGTTGACGACGGTCTCCCGGCCGGCGGCCGGCTGCCACATGTCGAGGACGTTGCCGACGACGTCGAGCGCGAACTCCGGTTCGGTGTCGACGAAGATCTCCGGGGAGTACTCGTAGCCGAAGTCGGCGTCGCCGAGCAGGCTCTCGGCGTGCTTCATCACGGCCTGGGTGCCGCGCATCGCGATGTCGCGGGTCTCGTCGAAGCCGTCGCCGTCGAAGCCGAACACGACCTTGCGGAACACCGGTGCGGTCGCGTTGTAGAGGTGGACGGTCGGCATCTTCGCGCCGACGAGACTCTCCACGGTGCGCTCGATGAGGTCCTCGCGGGCCTGGGTGAGGACGGAGATCCGCACGTCGTCGGGGATCGCGTCCTCTTCGATGATCTGCCGGACGAAGTCGAAGTCGGGCTGGCTGGCCGCCGGGAAGCCGACCTCGATCTCCTTGAAGCCGAGCTTGACGAGGAGATCGAACATGCGGCGCTTGCGATCCGGGGTCATCGGGTCGATGAGCGCCTGGTTGCCGTCGCGCAGGTCGGTGCTGAGCCAGCGGGGAGCGCGGGTGATGCGCTGGTCGGGCCAGGTCCGGTCGTGCATGTCGATCCGGATGCGGTCGAAGAACGACTTGTACTTGGCGAACGGCATGGGGCTGGGCTTCTGCAGGTGGGTCACTTCAGGGTCCTTGATCTCGACGGGTTTCGACCGACAGCATCGACTCCGCGGCGAGGATGCGGCCTGAGTCAGGCCTCGCCGCGGCACTGAAGAAGAAGGAGCGCCTGCCTATTCATGCTCCTCACTGTATGCGCAACCGCCGTCGAGGTCACCCGGCGAGCCCACCATGTGGGACGACGATGCCGTGGTCTCAGTTGACGAAGTCCGCGCCGGCGCGGGCGACGGTGAAGCCCTTGCCGGTGGCGTCCGAGGTGCACGACATGCCGTCGCGGGCGGAGGTGCACGTCATCCCGTGCGCCTCGATCGACTCGCCGTAGTCGAGCGGCTCGGCTTCGGGGGCCTCCGGGGCCGGGGCGCAGGAGAACCCGGCGCCGTCGTCGTTGGCGACGACGATCCCGCCCCAGTTGTCGATCTCGCAGTCGGCCGGCTTCTCCGGCGGTTCGTAGTCGAAGCTCGCGATCGTGCAGCGGGCGCGCTCGGCGTCGATCGTGCAGCTGATGTTGCCCGAGGGGGCCGCGAAGGAGCGGACCTCGGAGGCCGGGGTGCTCGGTGCCTCCGAGTCCTCCTCCCCGGGCGATTCCGGTGCCCCAGCGGGCGGCGGCGGGGCGGGCATCGCGGCGTCGTCGCCCCGGTCCTGCCCGCTGAACATGTCGAACAGGATGTAGCCGATGATGCCGAGGACGAGCAGCACGGCGATGACGATGAACGCGATCGCCGCTCCCGGCATGCCCCGCTTCCGCTGCGCCGGCCGCCCGGCACCGTAGTGCTGGGCACCGTGCGGCGGCTGCGACGCACCCGCGCCGCCTCCGACCATCGGGGGCACGGGAGGCGGGGGCGGGACCGGGGCACCGCCCACGGTCGGGGCGGCGACGGGGGCCGGATCGCGGCCGGGCCAGCGGCTCGGCGGGGCCTGGCGCTCGGCCCATGCGGAGTGGGCGGCGGTCGCCCTGGGGCCGTCGTGCGCCTCGGGCCGTTCACGCGGGCCGTCGAGGCGGTCGTCATGGGTCTCCGCCGCGATCTGCTGGAGCTCCTCGAGGCTGAGCACACGGGTCGATTCGCCCTCCGGCGCGGTATCCGCGGCACGGAGCTGCGCGACCTCCTCGGCGCTGAGCGCCTGGGTGTCGTCCGTCGGGGCGACGGGCTTCGCCTGGCCCACGAACAGCTGCGTCGTCAGGGAGTCTTCCGGCGGCGTCCCGGGGGTCGGCCGCCGGCGCGGCGGACGACGGTCGGGCGGAGGAGGAATGCTCATGGGAATCCAGTGTAGACACCCGCCCCGGAGCGCGCGGTCAGCCGTCGGTCAGGCGGCCCCGGCCGGTCCTGGGCCGTGGCGTCGGCCGGACCCGGGCCGTGTCGTCGGGCCCGGCGGGAGCGCCCATGGCACGATGGACACATGGTCCATCCCGCCGTCCGGTCCGCCGCACCGCTCCTGCTCGTGGCGCTGCTCGCCACCGGCTGTGCGCGTCCTGCCGGTGGCGACGCCGTGGCCGCCGCCGCATCGGGCCTCCATGCACCGGCCCAGAGCGCACCGCGCGACCTCCCCGCCCCCGCCCTGCGCACACCCGCCGGGGCCGAGGCGCCCGCCGGTCCCTCGCTGCCCCCGCTGCCCGGCATCGGGCCGGAGACGCTCGCCGAGCTCCCGGCCGAAACCCGCCAGGTGCTCATCTCCTCGACCCCGGGGCCCGCGGACACGACCGCGACGACGGTGCTGTTCGAGCGCGCCGGCGACGGCTGGGAGCGCACCGGCGAGTACGCCGGCCACAACGGGGGCGCGGGCTGGAAGCGCGACCGGCGCGAGGGCGACCGCACCTCGCCGATCGGGGTGTTCTCGCTCAGCGATGCCGGCGGCTCCCTCCCGGACCCGGGCTCGCTCCTGCCCTACACGCACGAGCCGGCGCTGCGCACCGGTGCGGCGGCCGCCTACGGCGAGGACTACGCCGCGGTGTTCGACCGCGTCATCGCCATCGACTACAACCGGCAGCCGGGCACCCCGCCGAACGACGACACCCGCCCGCTCGGCTGGGACGCCGGCGGCAAGATCTGGCTCCACGTCGACCACGACTCCCCCACCCGGGGCTGCATCACCGTCGACGCCGAGGACATGGTGCACCTGCTGCGGACCCTCGACCCCGCCGCGCATCCGCACATCATCATGGGACCCGCCGATGACCTCGCCCGCTGACGCGTCCGCGGCGGCCGGGCCCGCTGAGCTCCACGTCCTCCTCCCCTCCCCCGAGGCGCTGCCGCCGCGGCGGGCCACCGCGGAATCGAGCACCGACCCCGCCGGGCCCGAACCGCGGCTCGTCGAGCTCTACGACTCCGGCCCGCTGTCCGGGCACACCCCCGGGATGCGCGTGCAGGCGAACATGGTGACCACCGTGGACGGGGCGATCGCCGGTGCCGACGGCCGCTCATCGACGATCTCGACCGCTGCGGACATGCGGGTGTTCTCCGTGCTCCGCTCGCTCGCCGACGCCGTCGTCGTCGGGGCGCAGACCACCCGCATCGAGCGCTACACCCGGCTCACGGAGAAGACCGCCTACCGGGCGCAGCGGGCGGCCCGCGGCCAGGAGCCCGTCCCGCTCCTCGTCATCGTGTCCGGGACGGGCAGCATCGACACCGCCCGACTCGCCGAGCAGGGCACCTCCCCGATCGTGGTGCACACCGCGACGGACGACCCGGAGACGCTCGCCGGGCTCCGTGGGTTCTGCGGCGCCGGAAACGTCGTCGTCCACGGGGACATCACCCCGCAGGCGGTGCTCGCCGACCTCGCCGTCCGGGGCGTGCGCCGGGTGCTGTGCGAGGGCGGGCCGACGCTGCTCGGCAGCTGGGTGTCGGCCGGGCTCGTCGACGAGCTGTGCCTCACCGTCTCCCCGCTGCTCGCCGGCAGCGGTACCGAGGATCATCCCGGTCTGCTCGGGACGGTGCGCCTGCCCGCGCCGGTGCCCGCGACCCCGCTCAGCCTGCTCACCGATTCATCGACGTACATCCACCGCCTGGCCCTGCCGGCCGGACCCGCGGCCGCTGCGGCCGCAGAAGGAGAATCCCCATGACGAAGACGATCGCAGTCACCGGAGCCGCCGGACAGATCGGCTATGCGCTGCTGTTCCGGCTCGCCGCCGGCGCGGTGTACGGTGACGAGCCCGTGCGGCTGCGCCTGCTCGAGATCCCGCCGGCGCTGCCGGCGCTCGAGGGTGTGGTCATGGAGCTCGACGACTGCGCCTTCAACACGCTCGCCGCAGTCGACATCACCGACGACCCGCGTACCGCCTTCGACGGTGCGGACGCGGCGCTGCTCGTCGGCGCCCGCCCGCGGGCGAAGGGCATGGAGCGTGCGGACCTCCTCGAGGCCAACGGCGCGATCTTCTCCGCCCAGGGGAAGGCGCTGGGCGAGGTCGCAGGCTCCGACATCCGGGTCGTCGTCACCGGCAACCCGGCGAACACGAACGCCCTCATCGCCTCCACGCACGCCCCGGACATCCCCGCCGCGCGGTTCACCGCGCTCACCCGGCTCGACCACAACCGGGCGCTCGCGCAGCTCGCGGCCCGCGCGCAGGTGCCGGTGAGCACCATCGAGCACCTGGCGATCTGGGGCAACCACTCCGCCAGCCAGTACCCGGATGCCACCCGCGCCACCGCGGACGGCCGCCGCGTCCTCGACATCATCGACGACGAGGCGTGGGTGCGCGAGGACTTCATCCCGACGGTCGCGCAGCGCGGGGCGGCGATCATCGCCGCCCGCGGATCGTCCTCGGCGGCCTCGGCGGCGAACGCGACGATCGAGCACCTGCGCGACTGGGTGCACGGCACCAGCGGGCAGTGGGTGTCGATGGCGGTGCCCTCGAACGGCGAGTACGGCGTGCCCGAGGGCCTCATCAGCTCGTTCCCGTGCACGGTGGACGGCGGGGAGCACCGGATCGTCGAGGGACTCGAGATCGACGCGTTCTCCCGTGCGCGGATCGACGCCTCGGTCCGGGAGCTCGCCGAGGAGCGCGAGGCCACCCGCGCGCTCGGACTGCTCTGAACCGGCCCGGCAGCGGGCGCCGGCCCGCTCCGATCAGCGGGTGATCGGTCTCAGCGGGTGATCTCGGCGAGGTCGAGGACGTGCGTCTCGATGAAGTTCGCGACGTCGTCGTTCCACCGGTCGGGGTCGACGTTCCACTCCTTGGTGTGGCGCGCCTTCTCGTAGTGCGGCATCGTCACGAGGTCGCGGCGCACGTTGGCGAGCGCGTGCGAGGGCCCCGAGGGCACGAAGTCGTCGTCCTCGGAATGGATGAGGAGCACGCGCGTGTCGAGCTCGGCGGCCCGGCGCACCCAGTCCATCCGGTTGAGGTCGAGCGGGGTCTCCAGGCCGGTGATGCGCCGCGCCCACGGGCGGGTGAGCATGTCGAGCGCGAGCCGGGCGACCGGGGTGGGCAGGAAGTTGATGCGCGCCTGATGGTCGAGCACGTCGTACCAGTCGACGACCGGGCCGTCGAGGACGAGAGCGGCGATGTGCTCCCGGTTGCGGCCGCGGGAGGCGGCCTGGAAGGCGATCGCGGCACCCATCGACCAGCCGAACACTACGACCTTCTTCGCCCCCTGGGCGAGCGCGTGGTCGATCGCGACGTCGACGTCGATCCACTCGGTGTCGCCGAGACCGTAGCGGGCCGTCGAGCCGACCGGCACCTCGGGGTCGTTGCGGTAGGAGATCGCGAGCGCGGGGATCCGCAGGTCGTTGAGCACCGGGGCCGCCTTGAGGCCCTCGGCCCGGGAGCCGCCGCGACCGTGGACGAGGATCGCCCAGGTGTCGAGCGGGGTGTCGGCGGTGGTCGGGAAGAACCAGGCCGGCAGGTCGCCGACGTCGGATTCGAGGGTGACGTCCTCGTACGGCAGGCCGGTGGCGTCCGGGTGGGGGTAGAACACGCCCGTCCAGCGGCCGCGGCGGGCGGTGCGGAGGTCTCCCGCGGTCACGGCGAGCACCTCGCGGGACACGGTGCGCGACACCGGGTCGTACTCGACGATGTCGCCGATCTGCGCGTGCCCGGCCCCCGAATCGAAGTGCAGGCCGTACCGGCCGTTGACGAGCGTCTCGTCGTCGGCGGCGAGGTGGACGTGCATGTCGTCGTCGAAGCCGTCGACGTGGAGGATCTCGAGCTCCTCCGGCGCCTGCTCGGGGATCACGACCCGGCGGGCGAAATAGGCCGCGAGACCGGAGGTCGCGACGGAGGCGAGCAGGCCGATCCCGGCCCCGACGCCGAGGCCGGCGGCGGCGATGCGCACGGCGCGCCGCTTGGGGTGCGCGACAGGATCAGGGGACGACGTCACGGGAACCTCCTCATCACCAGGGGTGTCATGCGGACAGTCTACTGTCCGGGTCACCGGAGTAGCATGGGGCGCAGCGAACCGACAGCGGAGGAGAAGGCTCATGAGCAGCGAACAGAACGCAGCACCCACCGTGCAGCGGACCGACGCCGAATGGCGTGAGATCCTCAGCCCGGAGGAGTACGCGGTGCTCCGGCAGGCCGGCACCGAGCGCCCGTTCACCGGGGAGTACACCGACACCACGACCGCCGGCTCCTACCGGTGCCGGGCCTGCGGCGCCGAGCTGTTCCGCAGCGAGACGAAGTTCGGCTCCCACTGCGGCTGGCCGAGCTTCTACGCCCCGCTCGCCGAGGGCCGGGTGCGCTACATCCGCGACGACTCGCTCGGCATGCAGCGCATCGAGGTGCGCTGCGCGGCCTGCGACTCCCACCTGGGGCACGTGTTCGAGGGCGAGGGCTACGACACCCCCACCGATCAGCGCTACTGCATCAACTCGATCAGCCTCGTCCTCGCCGAGGACGGTGCGGACACCGCGGGGAACGACGCCGGGGACGGAGCCGCCCGGGAGTCGACCGATGCCTGAGCCGGTCGCCGAATCCGCGGTCCGGCGGGCCGCTCCGGCGGACGCGGTGGTCAAGCACTTCTCCGAGCTGACGAGCGAGGAGCTCTACGGGATCCTGCAGCTGCGCAGCGAGGTGTTCGTCGTCGAGCAGGACTGCGTGTTCCTCGACCTCGACGGGGTCGACCTCTACCCGGACACGCTCCACGCATTCATCCCGCATGCCGGCGCGCCCACCCCGTTCCGCGACTCCCACGGTGAGCAGACCGGCCTGTCCGTCATGCCCGCCGCCTACGCCCGACTGCTCCCCCACGGTCTCGTCGACGGGCCGGCCGGGCACCCGGACGGCCGGAGCATCGGCCGGGTCGTCACCGATCCCGCGGCGCGCTCCACCGGCGCCGGGCGTGCGGTCGTCGGCCGGCTCGTCGAGGACTTCGCAGGCAGCCTGCTCACCCTCAACGCCCAGTCCTACCTCGAGCGCTTCTACGCCGGGTTCGGCTTCGAGCGCAGCGGGGAGGACTTTCTCGAGGACGGGATCGTCCACATCCCGATGCGCCGGGCGGCCGGCCCGGCCCGCGGCTGAGCCGTTCCCCGGCGGGGCCGCTCCCGAGTCCCGCCTCCCGGCCCGCCGCGTTCCGACCACCGACCCGGAGGAGAGTCCCGTGCACATCGCAGTCATCGGCGCCGGGGTGCTCGGCCTGTGCACCGCCCTCCACCTCGCCGAGCGCGGGGAGGACGTCGTGCTCCTCGAGGCGGCGCACCCCTTCGCAGGGGCCAGCGGGCGGTCGTTCGCGTGGATCAATGCGAATCACAAGGAGCCGCGCGCCTACTACGACCTCAATGCCGCGGGTATCGCGGCCCACCACCGTTTGCAGGAGCGGCTGGCCGCGCACGGCCGCTGGTTCCATCCGAGCGGCGGGATCCTCGTCGACACGGGGCCGGACCGGATCCGCACCTATGAGGAGCGCAGCACCGAGGCGCGGGCTTACGGCTACCCCTGCCGGGAGGTCGACCGGGCGGAGCTCGAAGCGCTCGAGCCGGCGGTCGACTGGCCGGACAGCGCGGACGGCGGTCTGCTCTTCGAAGCAGAGGGCTACGCGGATGCCGAGATCTTCAGGGACGCGCTGCTCTCCGCACTGGCGGACCGCGGGATCGCACCGCGCACCATCACCGTCGAGTCCTGGCAGGCCGCAGGCGACGGCGTCGACCTCCACCTGGCCGGGGGCGAGGTGCTCTCCGTCGATCGTGCGGTGCTCGCCGCCGGGGCCGCATCAAGGGAGATCGCCGCACGGTCCGGCGCGCTGGTGTCCGTAGCGGACCTGCGGGAACGCAGCGCACGGACGCACAGCTTCCTCGGCATCACCGAACCGGTCGGCACTCCCCCACTCGACATCGAGCTGCACCGGGTCATCGTGTCCGACCGGATGAATGTGCGCCCGCAGCACGACGGGCGGCTGCTCGTGCAGGTGCCCTCCGTCGAGCACCGGACCGCCGAGGAGTCCACCGCAGAGCAGCTCGCCGAGGTGCGCGCGGAGATGGATGCGGTGCTCGCCGAGTTCTTCGCAGACCGCGTGCGGCTCGAATCGGTGACGCTGAGCGGGCGCAGCCTGCCCGACGACGAGCTCACCATCGCCGGCTTCCTCGACGAGCAGCAGCGCGTCTACGCCCTCGTCACGCACAGCGGGATGACCCTGGCCCCGTACCTCGGGGAGGTCGCCGCCGCCGAGGTGACCGGCACCCCGGATCCGGGCCTCGAGCTGTTCCGGCCCGGCCGGTTCGCGCAGCGCCGTGCGCAGGCGGATGCGGCCGGTGCCGGGGAGGCGACCGCCGGGACGCGCGAGGAGTTCATCGGTCGGCAGTGAGCGCGGAGTTCATCGGCCCGCAGCGAGCGAGGCACGGGTACGGCGCGGGTGCGGAGGAGTTCCGGTGACTTATCCACAGGGTCGAACAATCCCGTGCGCTCCGAGGTGGGCTGTATTACCGTAGACAGCACCTGCTGCACTCCTCCCCCAAGGACACCCGATGCCCCTCGTGTTCTCTCCCCCACCCCGCCTCACCCACGAGCGCGATGAGCTCTCGACCGGTTCCGCGCCGGAACAGCGACCCGCGCGTCACCCACGCTCGCCGCATGCGCCGCGCCTGCCCCGCACCGCTCCGAGGATCGGTGCCGCCGTGGGTGCTGCGGTGCTGCTCCTGTCGGCCTGCACTGCCGGACCCGAGGAGCACACACTCGCCACACCGACCGCCGCGACGCCCACCGACACCGCCGAAGCAGTCCCGGAATACACGACCGACCTGCAGCTCAGCGAAGAGGAGAAGAAGGCGGTCGACGAGGCGATTCCAAAACTTGATGAATATATTTCCCTACTTAACGAAGTGTATTCGTCAGGAGGGGACGGGATCGAAAAGATAGATGGGGTTGCGCGAGATCAGGTCCTTTTCGCGGCTAAAGATGAAGTCAAACAGATGAAAGATCAGGATGTTCGCATGGTAGGCGAATATCGACTGGAATCGCGACGGATCGAAACAGTTGATCTGAGAGTAGATGATAATACTCAGATCCCGTTCGTAACTATTCACTCTTGCATTCCGCTCCACGAGTACTCGATCGTTCCGAACGAATCTAACGAAACTCCTGGAGATGCTGAAGCGACAGATACTTATCAGTTCGTAATCGCCCAATATGACGGCGAATGGTTTGTTTCCGAGCACGACTTGTGGGATCACGGATGCGCGTCTTAATACGCGGATTTACAGTTGGGTTGGTTTGTCTACTTCTGCTAATTCCGCAACCAGCGATCGCTAATGGACCCGGTTGCCTGCCAATGAGTGGTAAGGGCGGAGGGTGTCAGTCAGAAAGACAGAAACCTGGTCGGGATGGAGGCGGGGGCTCTGAACGCGGTGGATCGAAGCCGGGTGGAGGCGGCTCCGACCGGGGAGGCTCCGATCGCGGCGGTCGTGGAGGCGGCGGCGGATCGGGTGGCGGCGGTGGCGGGCCTGCAGGTCCACCCGGCGGATGCGAGCGCGTGAATCTTCCGTCCACGGGTGAGAGCGTCGAGGTCTGCGCGGAGCTCGATCCCGACGACGAGGGCGGCGGGTCCGGCGGTGGCGGCGGGGAGGCCGCACCGACCCCGGTGGTCACGGAGGAGGACTTCCAGTCCTTCGAGATCCCGCCCTCGACGCTCCACTCCTGGCCCGATGCCTGGGCGGTGACGAATCGGCGGACGGCTTTCTGGGCCGACTCCGCGGTCCGCTATATCGACCTCGTCCTCTTCGACATCCCGGTGCAGGTGCGGGCCACGCCCGTGGCCTATGTCTGGGACTTTGGCGACGGCACCACGGACCGCACGACCTCCCCGGGCAGCCGCCCGCGGTCCGTCCAGAACGCGCAGATCCACCACACGTACTCGGCGCCCGGCACCGTCTCGGTCACCCTGACCACGTACTACGCGGGAATGTACTCCGTGGCCGGCGGCCCCTGGCTGACGATCCCGGGCCAGGCAGCGGTGCCGAGCGACCCGCTCGAGCTCGAGGTGTACCGCTACCACCGGTTCCTCGTCGACGAGGACTGCCTCGACGACCCTTCGAGCCCCGACTGCGAGGCCCCGGACGGCTGACCGCCCCGGCTCAGCGCCAGGCGGCGATGATGTCGGCGAGCTCGCGGCGCGGGCCGGTGAAGAACGGGAGCTCCTCACGCACGTGGAGGCGCGCCTGGGTGGCGCGCAGCTCGCGCATGAGGTCGACGATCCGGTCGACCCGCGAGGCCTCGAAGGACAGCAGCCACTCGTAGTCGCCGAGCGCGAACGCGGAGATCGTGTTCGCCTTGATGTCCTTGTAGTCCGCAGCCGCCATGCCGTGCTCGCGCAGCATCTGCGAGCGCTCCTCTGCCGGCAGCACGTACCATTCGTAGGACCGCACGAACGGGTACACGCAGATGTAGTCGCCGGGCGTGCTGTCGGTGAGGAACGCCGGCAGGTGGGACTTGTTGAACTCAGCCGGGCGGTGCATGCCGATGACCGACCACACGGGCTCGAGGATCGAGCCGAGGACCGAGTGGCGCACGGCGGCGTAGGCGGCCTGGATCGCCTCGGTGGTGGGGGCGTGCCACCAGAACATGACGTCGGCATCGGGACGGAACGCGGACACGTCGTAGACGCCGCGCACCACGAGGCCCTGGTCGCTGAGCGCGGCGAGCCGGGAGTTGACCTCCTCGGCGAGCGCGGCGCGGTCCTCCTCACCGATCTCCCCGGCGACGGAGAACACGCTGTAACCGGCGTAGCGGATCTCCTGGTTGAACTTCTCGATCTCTTCCGGGGTGGGCTGGCGGTAGTTCGACATGGTTCCTTCTTCCTCGTGGTGGTGTCCGTCGCTCAGGTCTGCTGATGGTGCGGGGGCGGTGTCTCCGTGCTCAGCCGGCACGTGCGCAGTGTGCACACGCTCAGTGCCGGTGAGCTCCGTGCGGGTGAGCGCAGTGCGGGTGAGCGCAGTGCCGGCGGGCGCAGCCGGCTCGGCACGATCACGGCGGCGGGCCGCCGGTGAGCCGGGCGATCTCCTTCTCCGCCCGCGCGATGCAGGCGGGGATCCCGACCCCGTCGTAGGCGGAACCGACGAGTGCGAGGCCCGGGATGCCGGCGAGCACCGCGTCGATGCGTGCGGTGCGCTCGAGGTGGCCGGGCGTGTACTGGGGCAGCGCCGCGGTCCACCGCTGCACCTCGGAGTGGAGGACGGGCGCGGCCCGGCCGGTGATGCGCCGCCAGTCCGCGATCGCCCGGGCGGCGAGCTCCTCGTCGGGCAGCGGCTCCCACGCGTCCGGGTCGTCGCCGAACCGGCCGACGCTCATCCGCACCACGGCGGTGTCCGCGGGCAGCAGCGCCGCGAGCCACGGCCACTTGTTCGAGGCGTAGGTCGAGGCCTTGATGAACGCGGTCTCCGTGGGAGGGACGAGGAAGCCGGAGCCCTCGAGCGGGGCCTCGGCGACGTCGATGACGGCGGTGACCACGGCGGAGCTCGCATGGTCCACTCCCCCGAGGATCCCCGCGATCTCCGCGTCGACCCCGGCGAGCAGGCCGGTCGCGGCGTGCGCGGGCACGGCGAGGACGAGAGCGTCGAACTCCTCGGCTCCGCCGCTCACGCTCTCGACGGCCCAGGTGCCGCCGCCGGCCTGTCGCACGGCGCGCACCGGAGCCCCGAGCCGGAACTCGACCCCGGACTGCGCGAGGTGCTCGGCGAGCGCGGTGACGAGGCGGTTCATCCCGCCGCGCAGCGACATGAACACGGGCGGCGCCTCGGCGGGCTGGGAGCCGGGGACGTTCGCCCCCGGCGTCGCCGCGCGCCCAGCGGCCCGCGCGCGGAGCACCTCGGCGACGGCGTCGAGGACCGGGGTGCCGGCCCGGGCCGCGGGCAGGAGCGCGGGGATCGTCGCGGCGAGGGAGAGGTCGCGGCAGCGTCCGGCGTACACGCCGCCGAGCAGCGGGTCGACCACGGTGTCGACGAGCGCGTCGCCGAGCCGGGCTGCGAGGAAACCGCCCACCGACACGTCGCCGGCGGCCGGCGCGGTGAGCTGCTCCTCGCTCACCCGGGCGAGCTCGGACTCGGTGAGCAGGCCTGCGAGTGCCTGCGGGTCGGCGGGCACGCCCATGAGGGTGCCGGCCGGGATCGCGTGCATGGCGCCGTGGGCGTGGATGCGGGAGGAGTGCGCGCGGGACGGGAACTCGAGTTCGAGGCCGAGCTCGCGGCACAGGCCCACGGTCTCCGGGCGGACGTACAGGCTCGCCTCGGCACCGACGTCGGCACCGGCGGGCGCATGGCCGTTCAGGTCGGAGCCGCGCAGGCACCCGCCCAGCCGGTCCGAGGCCTCGTACACGGTGACCGCGGTGCCGGGCCGGGTGCTGATGAGCCGGTGGGCGGCGACGAGGCCGGAGATCCCGCCCCCGACGACAGCGGCGGTGCTCACCGGCGGTCGCCCGCCTCCGCGGCCGGATCGACCCGGGCCGTGCTGTCCCCGGCTCCCGAGGCGTGCCGGCGCTCGGCGAGGACCTCACGGGACACCCGGTGGACCTCCTCGACGACGAGGCCGGGGACGGCGGGGTCGGTGGCCGGCAGCACCCCGTGGCCGAGGTTGAAGACGTGGCCGCCCGGATGGTCGAGACCGGCGCGCACGATCTGCTCCACGCGCGGCCGCAGCACCTCCCACGGGGCGAACAGCATCGCCGGGTCGAGGTTGCCCTGGAGCGCCTGACCGGGCTGCACCCGGGCCGAGGCAGCGGCGAGGTCGACGCGGAAGTCCACCCCCATGACGGTGGAGCCGGCCTCGGACATCGGGGCCAGCAGCTCCCCGGTCTGCACACCGAAGTGGAAGCTCGGGACGTCGTGGCGGCTCAGCGCTGCGAACACCTCCTGCGAGTGCGGGAGCACAGCGGCGCGGTAGTCCTGCGGGCCGAGGTAGCCGGCCCAGGAATCGAAGAGCTGGAAGGCGCGGGCGCCGGCGGACAGCTGCACGTCGATGAAGGTCGCCGACATCCGGCCGAGCTTGGCGAGGATCGCGGAGAACAGCTCCGGATCCCCGAGCATCATCGCCTTGGTCTTCTCGTGGTTGCGGCTCGGCCCGCCCTCGATGAGGTAGCTCGCCACCGTGAACGGCGCGCCGGCGAACCCGATGAGCGGGGTGTCGCCGAGCTCCGCGACGATCCGGGTGACGGATTCGGTGATGTCGGACAGCGCCTCGGCGTCGAGCTCGGGCAGCCGGTCGAGGTCGGCGCGGGTGCGCACGGGGGTGCTGATGACGGGTCCGACCCCGGGCTCGATGACGACGTCGACACCGGCGGCCTGGAGCGGGACGACGATGTCGGAGAAGAAGATCGCGGCGTCCACGCCGTGCCGGCGGACCGGCTGCAGGGTGATCTCGGTGACGAGTTCCGGGGTGCGGCACGCCTCGAGCATCGCGTTGCCCTTCCGGAGCTCCCGGTACTCGGGGAGGGAGCGACCGGCCTGCCGCATGAACCAGACGGGGGTGTGATCAACCGGCTGCGAGAGGGCAGCGCGTACGAGAGTCGAAGCCATTGCTCCATGGTCTCATCTGCGCGCGGCCGGAAGAAACCGTGTCGTACCGCAGGACCGCCCGTCTCAGAGCGGAGCCGCCCGCACCGCCGGTTCCGGGATCGGGCGCCGAGGCGCCGCTCAGGGCAACGGGGTGTCGGCGGTGAGGGCGTGGAAGGTGCGGTCGACGTAGACGAGCGGAGGACGCGGCGCGTCGGCGAGGATCTCGCGGACCGCGGCGACGACCACGATCGACTCCCCCACCTCGACGTGCTCGAGGTGCTCGCACAGGAGGGCGGCGTGCACCCCGGGCAGCACCGGCTCGCCGCCCGGCAGGGTGCGCCAGCCCTGCTCGGGGGTGAAGCGCGGAGCACCGGGCACGGCGAAGGACCGGGCGATCTCGACCTGGTCGGCGCTGAGCAGGTTGACGACGAAGGACGGAGCCGCGAGCACGCGGGAGGCCGAGCCGCGCCGCGAGGTCACGGAGAACAGCAGCGCCGGCGGCGCCGCGGACACGCTGGCCACGCTCGACACCGTGAGACCGACCGGCCCGTCCGGTGAGGCCGCGCTGATCACCGCCACCCCGGCGGGGTGATGACGGAACGCGTGCTTGAACGCCTCGGGGTCGAGCTGGTTCACGGGTGCGGTCTCCTTCGCAGCGGCTGGACGGATGGTTCGAGGGGTGCCCTCGCTCCCCCAACGCCGCGCACCGGGTCCGGCATTCCCGCCGCCCGGCGCCTCGGCGTGGATGCTAGGACATGTCCGCGTCGTTGCCTACTCTGGACTCGTGGTCATCCCGTCTCCGCTCAATCGCACGCCCGAACCGTTCGCGCGCGCCTCGACCGTGCTCCGCGAGGTGACCGGCCGCCCCCACGTGTCGATCTCCGAGATCCCGGCCCCGGGCAAGCTCGCCCCCTACGCCCTCGCCCTCGGGGCCGAGGTCCGCGCCGAGGACCACCCGGTCGTGCCCGCCGACGACGACGTCGACGAGCTCGCCACCGGACGCGTCGTCGTCCTCTACGACCCCGACCGTCCGAGCGAGTGGGACGGGGAGTTCCGAGTGGTGAGCTACATCCGCGCGGAGCTCGAGCACGAGCTCGGCCACGAGGCCATGCTCGGCTCCGTCGCCTGGTCCTGGCTCACCGAGGCCCTCGAGACGAACGGCTGCGAGGTGCGCAGCATCGGCGGCACCACCACCCGCGTGCTCTCGGAGAGCTTCGGCACGCTCGCCGGGCGTCCGTCGACGATCGACCTCGAGTTCCGGGGCTCGTGGACCCCGGTGATGGAGGAGCCGGAGGAGATCGCCGACCACCTGACCGCGTGGATCGACCTCCTGTGCACCGTCGCCGGCCTCCCACCGCTGCCCGAGGGCGTCACTCCCCTGCCGGGGCGCCGCCGGTGAGCTCCCACCACACCGACGAATCCCTGCCGCTGCTGTCCGCCCCCGCGGACGGGGTGCCCGACATCGTCGACACCCCGGACGCCCTCGCCGCGGCGGTCCGCGACCTGGCCGCCGGCACCGGTGCGGTGGCCGTCGACGCCGAGCGCGCCTCGGGCATCCGCTACGGCGGGCGCGCCTTCCTCATCCAGCTGCGCCGCGCGGGCGCCGGGACGATCCTCATCGACCCCGAGGCGCTGCCGGACCTGTCCACGGTCGACGACGCCCTGCGCGGCGCCGAATGGGTGCTCCACGCCTCGACCCAGGACCTCCCCTGCCTCGCCGAGCGCGGGATGCGCCCCGACGCCCTGTTCGACACCGAGCTCGCTGCGCGCATGCTCGACTTCGAACGCTTCGGACTCGCCGCGGTCGTCGGCGAGACCCTCGTCGTCCGCCTGGCGAAGGAGCACTCGAACGTCGACTGGTCGCGCCGTCCGCTGCCGCCCGACTGGCTGACCTACGCCGCGCTCGACGTCGAGCTCCTCATCGAGGTCAGCGACATCCTCCAGGCGCAGCTCCAGGAGACCGGCAAGGCCGAGTTCGCACAGCAGGAGTTCGACCACCTCCTCGACTTCACCCCCAACGTCTACGCGGAGCCGTGGCGCCGCGTGCAGGGCCTGGGCTCGGTGAAATCCCGCCGCGGCCTGGCGCGCGTCCGGTCCCTGTGGACAGCCCGGGACCGGGTCGCCGCCGCGCAGGACCTCGCACCGAGCCAGATCCTGCGCGACCGCCACCTCATCGCACTCGTCGGCATCGATGCCCGCACTCCCGACGACCTGCGGCGCGTCCCGGGCGTACCCGGGATGGACCGCTCGGCGCGCCTGCGCTGGCACAAGGCCCTGAGCGATGCCGACGCCCTGCCCGAGGCCGAGCTCCCCGATCGCCGCTCCGCGGACGCCGAGGCACCCGCCGAGGTCGACCGGAACCGCGTCAAGGCGCGCCTCGATCTCATGAAGCCCGCCGTCCAGGAGGTCGCGCGGGACCTGCAGATGCCGCACGAGGTCGTCCTCACCCCGCGCCACGTCAAGACTCTCGCCGGCCGGCGCACCATCGGGGACGAACAGGCCGTCGCAGCGTTCCTCGCCGAGCGCGGCGCCCGGCCCTGGCAGATCGAGGCGACGGCCGGAGTGCTCGCCGCCGCCGCGGCCGAGGCGGATCGGGACTGATCGGGTCGACGTCTCCGGCGGGTCAGCCGGTGCGGGTCGAGGTGCGCTCGACGCGGTCGACGATGTCGGCCGGGAGGATCCTCAGGATCTTGTCGACCATGTCCGGCACCGCGAGGCCGGCGTACTCGAGGATCTCGTCCCGGGTGCCGTGGGGCAGGAACTCGTCGGGCACGCCGAGCTCGAGCACTCCGGTGCGGGAGTCGTCGTCGCGGAGGTCCTGGCGGATCTGCGAGCCGATGCCGCCGATCTTCACCCCGTCCTCGATGACGGCGACGAGCGCGTGCTCCTTGCCCATGTCGAGCACCGACTCCGGCACGGGCAGCACCCAGCGGGGGTCGACCACGGTGGTGCCGATGCCCTGGGCACGGAGTGCCTCCGACACGGCGAGCGCGCGATCGGCGAGCGCGCCGACGGACACGATGAGGACGTCGGCGGGCAGGCTCGCGGGCGTCTCGGCGAGCACGTCGACCCCGTCGGCGGTGCGGCGCAGGGCAGCGATCTCGGTGCCGACGGTGCCGCGGGAGAACCGCACGACGGTCGGGGCGTCGGACACCTCGACGGCCTCGCGGAACTCCTCGGCCAGGCGGGTGGCGTCGCGCGGGGCGGCGAGCTGCAGCCCGGGCACGATCTGGAGCATCGCCATGTCCCAGATGCCGTGGTGGCTGGCGCCGTCGGGGCCGGTGACGCCGGCCCGGTCGAGCACGAAGGTCACGCCCTGACGATGGAGCGCGACATCCATGAGGAGCTGGTCGAAGGCGCGGTTGAGGAACGTCGCGTAGAGGCACACGACCGGGTGGAGCCCGCCGTAGGACAGGCCCGCGGCCGAGGCGACGGCGTGCTGCTCGGCGATGCCGACGTCGAACACCCGCTCGGGGAACTCGGCGGCGAACTTCT
This sequence comes from Brevibacterium sp. R8603A2, assembly GCF_023072605.1. Taxonomy (NCBI): domain Bacteria; kingdom Bacillati; phylum Actinomycetota; class Actinomycetes; order Micrococcales; family Brevibacteriaceae; genus Brevibacterium; species Brevibacterium sp. R8603A2. Next base: position 42,634 of record NZ_JALLGN010000011.1, on the reverse strand, counting down.
CCAGGCCCACGGGCATGAGCATGGCGGCGGTGATCGCGACGAGGTCGGTGCGGGTGCGGGCGATCTCGACGATCTCGGAGCCGAACACCGAGGTCCACGAGGTGCCCGTCGAGGGCTGGGAGCGGCCGGTCAGCGGGTCGATGACGCCGACGGCGTGGAACTGGTCGGCCTCGTCCTCGATCGCCGGGGCGTAGCCGTGGCCCTTCTGGGTGATCGCGTGGACGATGATCGGGCCCTGGTCGAAGTTCTTCGCCCGGGTGAGCGTCTTCTCCATGCTCTCGAGGTCGTGACCGTCGACGGGGCCGAGGTACTTGATCCCGAGCTCGTCGAACATCCCGGTCGCCGGTGCCGCGACCATGTCCTTGAGGCCCTTCTTCATCCCGTGCATCGCAGTGTAGGCGGCGCGCCCGGGAGGACCGGACTGCTGCAGGCGGTCGCGCCCCCAGCTCAGCAGCTTCTCGTAGTTCGAGCTCGCGCGCAGCGAGTCGAGGTGCGCGGCGAACCCGCCGACGGTGGGTGCGTAGGAGCGCCCGTTGTCGTTGACGACGATGATGAGGCTGCGCGGCGGCTGGGAGCTGTCGGCGGCGATGTTGTTGAGCGCCTCCCAGGCCATGCCGCCGGTCAGCGCCCCGTCGCCGATGACGACGACGACGCTGCGCTCGGACTCGCCCTTGAGCTGGTGGGCCTTGGCGATGCCGTCGCCCCAGGACAGGGCCGCCGAGGCGTGGGAGTTCTCGATGATGTCGTGCTCGCTCTCGGCCCGCGAGGGGTAGCCGGAGAGCCCGTCGCGCTGGCGCAGCGTGTCGAACTGCGCGTAGCGACCGGTGAGGAGCTTGTGGACGTAGGTCTGGTGGCCGACGTCGAAGAGGATCGTGTCGCACGGTGAGTCGAAGACGCGGTGGATCGCGGTGGTGAGCTCGACGACCCCGAGGTTCGGCCCCAGGTGCCCGCCGGTGCCGGCGACGGTGGTGATGAGCGTGTCGCGGATCTCTTTGGTGAGGACCTGGCACTCGGCCTCCGACAGCGCTTTGAGGTCCGCCGGGGAGGAGATGGTCTCCAGGAAAGTCATTCGCGGGTTCGCTCCTTCGGGTGCGCCGGGTAGGGGCACGACTGTCGAAATGTTCGTCCAAGCGTAGCAATCCTACTGCCCGCTCCCTGGGTGGACGCCCAGGCCGCGGGGCATGGCGGGGTGTGCGATGCGCGATGTGCGCAGGATCGGATCACGGCGGACCGCGGCCGAGGCGCACACTGGGAGGAGCAGCGACGCACCCCGACCACTGGAGGACCCCATGCGCTCGGTCGTCATCACCCAGAACATCACCGCGGACGGCTCGATCGAGATGCTCGACGACTGGTACGACCCCTCCGAGATGCCGGAGTCCGGGGAGCTCGCCGAGCTCAACCGCGAGCAGGACGCGGCCTGCGACCTCGTGCTGCTCGGCCGGTGCACCTTCGAGGACTTCCGCAGGTACTGGCCGGAGGCCGATGATGCGGCGGGGATCTCGGCCTACCTCAACACGGTGGACAAGGTCGTCGTCTCCGGCACGCTCACCGACCCCGGGTGGCAGAACACGACTGTCGTGCGCGACCCGCTCACCGCGGTCCGCGAGCTTCGGGAGCGCGCCGGCGGCGAGATCGTCGTCACCGGGAGCATCTCCGTGTGCCATGCGCTGCTGCGCGCCGGCCTGGTCGACGGGATCCGGCTCTACGAGTACCCCTGGGCGCAGGGCCGCGGCCGGCACCTGTTTCCCGCCGATGCCGCGCCCGGCCGGCTCACGCTCCTCGAGTCCCGGCTCCTCGACGGTCGGCTGCCCTACCGCGCCTACCGCATCGGGTGAGGGCGGACCAGAAATCGCGGCGGTTGCGGCGGCACAGGGTGGTCTGAGGTCGGATCAGCGTGCGACGGCGGGCCTCAGCGACGAGCGCTGTCCAGCGGTCCGGCGGCATCCGGTCCTGCATGTCCTTTAGTGCGCGCCGGACAGTGGTGCCCGGGATGCCCTCGTGCTGTGCAGCTCACGGAGCACCATCGCTGGCAGGTGCTTCAACCTCGTGGTGAGTTTCGCTGGGCCGCCCGGAGGTGCTTGCCCTTCCGGCAGGCGCCCTCCGGGCGGTAGCGATCAGCTGTCAACAGCACGTCCCTCGCGCGCTTACTCGCTTCCGCCTGCGAGCCCGAAGTACCGCTCGAAGAAATTCGTCAGTGCCTCGATCACGCGCTTCTTCTTGTCGCCGTGACCTGCTTCGCGGTTGAAGCGTGAGACGGGTGGCATGATCGTCGTGATCGCCGTACCGCCAGTGCTCAGCTGAGCATCGCGGAAGGCTGCGACGACGAACGCGCGGGTCTGTTCCGGCTTGAGTTCGAGCTCGTCGATGATCCGCTGAAGCTCAGCGTCTCGTTTGGCGGCGATGAACGTCTGCCACTGCTCGTCGACTGCACCGTCGACGGACACCGAGTCGACGAAGTCCTCTACAAGGTCTCGCTTGCTTCGCAGGCTCGGGCTGGCATCGACCGCGTGTGTGATCTGAGCACGCAGCTCCTTGTCCTTGCCGTTCCCGCGCTCGGCACGCATCCGCTCGACGAGCATGAGGATGTAGTCGACGTTGATCTCGACCTGCTTGACCAGTTCGATCTCGAAGACGACGTCGTCGTTGATCTGCTCCTTCTCCGCCGCCGTGTCCGTCCGGAAGTCGGCGTACAGGTTCAGGTAGACGCTGCGGTAATCCTGATGTTGTCGCTCGGTCAGGACGTCTTGGCCTTCGAACTCATCGAACTCACCGAGGATGTTGCTCAGTCGGAGCACCGCACCGAGAATGTTGATGAAGTCCTTCTGATCCTGCTCCCCGATGATCTGCGCGCCCAGCGGGAACCGCCGCAGCAGCTCGCTCACCTTTTCGGAGTACTCAGCGAAGTACTCGCTGTACGGCGGTGCGATCACGATGCTGCGTGCGTCCTTGTTGCCGAACAGCTCGAGTGCGGCGTTCGTCTCGTCCTCGAGGTCGCGGAAGACGACGATGTTCCCGTGCCGCTTCACCGAGTTGAGAACGCGATTGGTGCGCGAGTACGCCTGGATGAGGCCGTGCATGCGCAGGTTCTTGTCGACGAAGAGTGTATTCAACGTCGTGGCGTCGAAGCCGGTGAGGAACATGTTCACCACGATGACCAGGTCGATCTCGCGGTTCTTCATCCGCTGTGACAGGTCTTTGTAGTAGTTCTGGAACTTGTCGGCGCTGGTGTCGTAGCTGGTGCCGAACATGTCGTTGTAATCCTGGATCGCGTCTTCCAGGAAGTCGCGCGCGCCGCTGGCGAGCATGTCGGTGTCGAACGCCTCGTCCTCGAGGATGCCATCGGGCTCAGCCTCATTCGCGCCATAGCTGTAGATCAGCCCGACCTTGAGACGCTTCGCGGGCGGCAGCTGCTCCATCTGCATCTGGAACTGGTTGTAGTATCGGCGCGCTGCATCGATCGAGGCCGTCGCGAACAGCGCGTTGAAACCGCGAACGCGCTTCTTCTCCTTGAGCGACTCCGCTCGGCGATGCGTACGTGACGACTCCGCCACGTTGGTCACGACGGCGTGCTCGTAGCTCGTCTGGCGCTTCGTCTTCTGGTCGAAGTGTTCCAGGATGTATGCCGTGACCTGCGCAATACGACGCGGATCCAGCAGAGCGCGCTCTCGATCGATCGCCGGGACGTCCTTGTCGACGATGCCTGCGCGTACACCGATCGTGTTGATGTAGTCGACCCGGAACGGCAGAACGTTCTTGTCCGTGATCGCGTCCATGATCGTGTACGTGTGCAGCTTGCCGCCGAAAGCCTGCTCGGTCGTCTTCAGCAGTGGGTTGCCGCCGCTTGCCGAATTCTCAGCGAAGATCGGTGTGCCCGTGAAGCCGAACAGGTTGTAGCGCTTGAATGCCCGCGTGATGTCGGTGTGCATGTCGCCGAACTGCGACCGGTGGCACTCGTCGAAGATGATCACGACGTGCCCCGAGAAGATCTCGTGGCCCGTGTTGGCCTTGATGAAGGTCGACAGCTTCTGGATCGTCGTGATGATGATCGGCTGGTTCGTTCTACCGCTCTTCAGCAATGCGCCATTGGGTTTGGTGAGCTGCTCGGCCAAGATCTTCGTGCTCGTGTTGCTGTTCGCTGATCCAGGCGCGAATCGGTCGTACTCGCGCATCGTCTGGTAGTCGAGATCCTTGCGGTCGACCACGAACAGCACTTTGTCGACGCTCGGCATCTTCGACGCGAGCTGAGCTGCCTTGAACGACGTGAGTGTCTTGCCCGACCCGGTGGTGTGCCAGACGTAACCACCGGCCTCAACGGTACCGAGCGTCTTGTAGTTGGTCGAGATCTGGATCTTCTGCAGGATCCGCTCCGTCGCGACGATCTGGTACGGGCGCATCACCAGGAGGTCGCGATCAGCGGTGAGCACGCAGTACTTTGTCAGGACGTTCAGCAGCGAGTGCTTCGCGAAGAACGTCTTGGCGAACGCCGTCAGCTCGCTGATCGGCTTGTTGTTCGCATCCGCCCACCAGCTGGTGAACTCGAACGAGTGGCTTGACTTCTTGCCCCTGCTCGGGCCGCTCGCCTTCTTCTGGTCAGCGATGTGTTTGTGACGGGTGCTGTTGGAGTAGTACTTCGTCAGCGTGCCGTTGCTGATCACGAACAGCTGCACGTACTCGAAGAGTCCCGAGCCCGCCCAGAAGCTGTCGCGCTGGTAGCGGCTGATCTGGTTGAACGCCTCACGGATGTCCACGCCACGGCGCTTGAGCTCGATGTGCACCATCGGCAGGCCGTTGACGAGCACGGTGACGTCGTAGCGGTTGGCGTACTTGGCGCCGCCCGCGCCCGTGTCACCGTCACCACGGCCGATCTCGTACTGGTTGATCACCTGCACGTGGTTGTTGTGGATGTTCGTCTTGTCGATGAGCGTGACGTTCTTCGTCGTCCCGTCGTCGCGCTTGAGGAGCTGGACATGATCTTCCTGCACGCGCACCGTCTTCTCGGTGATGCCGTCGTTCTGGCCGGCGACCTTGGTGGAGAAGAACTGCTCCCACTCGCTGTCCGAGAAGGTCATCGTGTTGAGCTTCTCGAGCTGCACGCGCAGGTTCGCGATCATCTGCGCCTCGGAGGTTAGGGGCACATACTCGTACGCCTGCTCCTCGAGCAGACGGATCAGCTCGCGCTCGAGCGCCGCCTCCGACTGGTACGCCTCAGCCACCGCAGGCTCGGCAACGTACTCGGCAATGACCGTGCTCTCCGAGGAGATCGCGATCGGGTCGAACTTCCGCGCACGTGCGTCGCTCATGCTGCACGCTCTTTGAACGTCAGCAGGCGGTCGCGGTAGTACTCGTACTGCTTGCGACGAGCAACAAGTTCGGCAGGGAGCCCGATGCTGATGTCGTTGACAAGAGCGTCGAAACGATCGAGCAACTCGATCACGCGCTTCTGCTCAGCGCGCGGCGGTACCGGAATCACGACGGATCGAACGATGTCCGCGTTCAGGTTCTTGACCGTGCCAGCACCGGCCCTGCGCGCGAACTCTTCCTGTACAGGTGTGGAGCGCAGCAGGTAGTAGAGATAGTCGCGCTTAAACGAGTCCTCGAAGGCGCTGATCGCCAACCAGCCGTCATGGATGCATCCCTCAATCCGTGAGACATAGGGACGACCAAAGCTCATGGAGTTCGAGAGTACAAAGTCCCCAGGCAACACAAGACGCGATTTTGCAGCCCCCTCGAGCGTCACGCGCTGCGCTGTGCTGGTGATGTATTTACCGTCAGCTGGAGCATCACCAATCTTGATCCACGGAACACCTTCAGGATCGTCAGTGATGAACTTCTGGATTGGACGCGGAGACGCCCCGCGGACGATGGTCGCTACATCTCCAATACGCACGCGACGGACGCCTTCATCGATCGTCAGCAGTTTACCCGCGTAGTAGTCATACTGACCCCTCCGGGCTTCCAGCTCCGCTTCCAGCTCCGCTTCCAGCTCCGCTTCCAGCTGAGTGAACTTGTCCAATACTCGCACGATTTCCCGCTGCACCTCGAGAGGCGGAATGGGGATCATAAGACGTTTTAGGTACGACTGAGTCATACTCGGCACACCGCCAGCTTGGTTCTTCTCGGCAAGACGCTGCGTAAACATCACGTAATAAAAGAACTTTGGAATCAGTCGACTGGCATCAATCTCGGTGTAAAAAATGGTGTCAACTGTCCAGAATGGCTCATCAACGTAGAACAGGTTACCCAATGAGCCCTTGCGCGGAATGAGAACCGAAGGCCCATCATAAACAGGTGTGTCAACGGATGTCATCACGCCACCGGAGCCATACACCGGCACGTCACCCGCGCCCAGTGCCTTGTAATCACTCCCGTTGCGGATCCGTACCGCTGAGCCGAGGTCGACGTACTCCACGCCGTCTGGGCACAGCTCCTGAATCAGCTCGTCAATGCGGCTCATTTGGAGCCCTCCAGATCCGCCACGATCTCGTCGATCGCCGTGCGAAGCTCGGCCTGCCGAGCGACAATGCGCGCGATCTCGGCGTTGAGCTCGGTGATGTCGACGACCTCGCGGGTGTCTTCCGCCTCCACGTAGGACGACACCGCGATGTTGTAGTCATTCGCCGCGATGTCTTCGTTGCCGGCGAGCGTGGTGAAGTAATCTTCGGGCTCGCGCTTCGTGAACGCCTCGAGGATCCTCGCCTGGTGCTCCTCGAGCAGCTTGTTCTTGTTGCCCACGCGCTTGAACTCGGCCGAAGCGTCGATGAACAGCACGTCGTTGGTCTTCTTCGACTTCTTCAGCACGAGGATGCAGGTTGCGATCGTCGTACCGAAGAACAGGTCGGGCGGCAGCTGGATGACGGCGTCGACGTAGTTGTTGTCGATGAGGTACTGGCGGATCTTCTTCTCCGCGCCACCGCGGTACAGCACACCGGGGAACTCGACGATGGCTGCCGTGCCGTTGACCGCCAGCCAGCTGAGCATGTGCATCGTGAAAGCGAGATCGGCCTTCGACTTCGGTGCCAGCACACCGGCCGGCGCGAACCGTTAGTCGTTGATCAGGAGCGGGTTGGCGTCGCCCTCCCACTTGATCGAATACGGCGGGTTGGAGACGATCGCCTCGAACGGCTCGTCATCCCAGTGCTGCGGGTCGATCAGGGTGTCGCCGTGTGCGAGGTTGAAGTCTGAGTAATTGACGTCATGCAAGAACATGTTGATCCGCGCGAGGTTGTACGTGGTCAGGTTGATCTCCTGACCATAGAAGCCCTGTCGGACGTTGTTCTTGCCGAGTACCTTGTCGAACTTCAGCAGCAGCGAACCGGAACCGACGGCCGGGTCGTAGACCTTGTTGACCTGCTTCTTGCCGACCACCGTGATGCGCGCCAGCAGCTCGGAGACCTCCTGCGGCGTGTAGTACTCACCACCGGACTTACCGGCGTTGGCCGCGTACATCTGCATGAGGTACTCGTAGGCGTCACCGAACAGGTCGATCGAGTTGTCCTCCCACCGACCCAGCGGCAGGTCACCGATCGCATCGAGCAGCTTCACCAGCTTCTGATTCCGCTTGGCGACCGTCGAGCCCAGCTTGTTGCTGTTGACATCCAGGTCGTCGAACAGCCCCTTGATGTCGTCCTCGCTGTCGGTGCCGAGTGCCGAACCTTCGATGTTCTTGAACACCCGCTCGAGTGTCTCGTTGAGATTCTCGTCGCGAGCTGCGCGCTTGCGGACGTTCTGGAAGAGCTCGCTCGGGAGGATGAAGAAGCCCTTCTCTGCCACGACCTCGCGGAGTGCGAACTCCGCGTCACTGTCGGGTAGGAGCGCGTAATCGAACTCTACCTCACCAGCTTCGTGCTCACCCTTGTTGATGTAGGCGGTCAGGTTCTCGGAGATGAACCGGTAGAAGAGCATGCCCAGCACGTAAGTCTTGAAGTCCCAGCCGTCGACGCTGCCCCGAAGGTCGTTAGCAATGCGCCAAATCGTCTTGTGCAGCTCTGCGCGCTGGGCCTCTTTGGTCGTGGGTGCCATGGTGAAGTTGTCTCCTCGGCGCTCGCGCGCTGTTCGTGCTGCTCGGTCGCTGGTCTCAGATTATCCGCGACCACTGACATTCAAACGCTCCGACACCGCTCGATCCGCACGTTCATGCGTCACGGCGGGAAGTCGGAGAGACTCCGGCGGTGCGCCGGTGGGCCTGCTGAGCGGGCGTGCGATACTCACCTTCGCGTGCTCGCGACGCGTGCTTCGAGGAACGCCACTTCCCGTGGTGGCCCAATTTCAGACTCCTGTCCTCTGTCTCACCTCTTCACGACGGAAGCACCCCGCCGGGCCGGAGCCTGACGGGGCGTGAGCGCGGGACTCACGTCCGTCTGCCGCACGCCCGTGAATCGACCGCGGGCCGGGAATCCCGCAGGATCCCCGGCCCGGAGCCGTCTGCACCTCAGCGCATGCGATCAGCTCTCGACGAGCGAGCGCAGCACGTACTGCAGGATGCCGCCGTTGCGGTAGTAGTCGGCCTCACCCGGGGTGTCGATCCGGACCACGGCGTCGAACTCGACGGTCTGGCCGTCCTCCTTCTTCGCGGTGACCTTGACCGTCTTCGGGGTGGTGCCGTCGTTGAGCGCCGTGACCCCGGAGATGTCGAAGGTCTCGGTGCCGTCGAGGCCCAGGGTGTCGGCGGACTCGCCGGCGGGGAACTGCAGCGGCAGCACGCCCATGCCGATGAGGTTCGAGCGGTGGATCCGCTCGAAGCTCTGTGCGATGACCGCGGAGACGCCGAGCAGCTTGGTGCCCTTCGCCGCCCAGTCGCGCGAGGAGCCGGTGCCGTATTCCTTGCCGCCGAGCACGACGAGCGGGATGCCCTGCTCCTGGTAGTTCACCGAGGCGTCGTAGATCGTGGTCTGCGGACCGCCCTCCTGCGTGAAGTCACGGGTGAACCCGCCCTGCACGCCGTCGAGCAGCCGGTTCTGCAGCCGGATGTTGGCGAAGGTGCCGCGGATCATGACCTCGTGGTTGCCACGGCGCGAGCCGTAGGAGTTGAAGTCCTTGCGCTCCACACCGTGCTCCACCAGGTACTTGCCGGCCGGGGTGTCGGCCTTGAAGGAGCCCGCCGGGGAGATGTGGTCGGTGGTGACCGAGTCCCCGAGCAGCGCGAGCACGCGCGCCCCGGAGATGTCCTCGACCGGCGAGGTCTCCTTGGTCATCCCGTCGAAGTACGTGGGCTTGCGCACGTACGTCGAGTTCGGGTCCCACTCGAAGGTGTTGCCCTCGGGCGTGTCGAGCTGCTGCCAGCGGGCGTCGCCCTCGAAGATCGTGCCGTACTCGGTGTCGAACATCTCGGTGTCGATCGAGGAGTCGATGACCGACTGGATCTCCTCCGGGCTCGGCCAGATGTCCTTGAGGTAGACGTCCGCGCCCTCGGAGTCCTGGCCCAGCGGCTGGTTCTCGAAGTCGAAGTCCATGGTGCCGGCCAGCGCGTAGGCGATGACGAGCGGCGGCGAGGCGAGGTAGTTCATCTTGACGTCCGGGCTGATGCGACCCTCGAAGTTGCGGTTGCCGGAGAGCACCGCGGTGACGGAGAGGTCGTTGTCCTGGATCGCTTCGGAGATCTCGTTCTCGAGCGGGCCGGAGTTGCCGATGCACGTGGTGCAGCCGTAGCCGACGACGAAGAAGTTCAGCGCCTCGAGGTCGTCGATGAGGCCGGCCTTCGTGTAGTAGTCGGTGACGACCTTGGAGCCCGGGGCGATCGAGGTCTTGACCCACGGCTTCGAGTTGAGGCCCTTCTCCCGCGCGTTGCGCGCGAGCAGACCGGCGGCCATCATCACCGAGGGGTTCGAGGTGTTCGTGCACGAGGTGATCGAGGCGATCGCCACCGCACCGTTGGCCAGGTCGAAGCTGCGGCCGTCGGGCATCGACACCGCGGCCGACTTGGCCTCGTCGCCGGGACCCACGTAGTTGTGGATGTCCTTGGCGAACTGCGACTTGGCGTCGGTGAGCTCGATGCGGTCCTGCGGACGCTTGGGCCCGGAGATGGAGGGCACCACGGTGGACAGGTCGAGCTCGAGGTACTCCGAGTACGCGATCTCGGCGCTCGGATCGTGCCACAGGCCCTGCTCCTTGGCGTAGGCCTCGACGAGCGCGATCTGCTCCTCGGAGCGGCCGGTGAGCTTGAGGTACTCGACGGTGACGTCGTCGATCGGGAACATCGCGGCGGTCGAGCCGAACTCGGGGCTCATGTTGCCGATCGTCGCACGGTTGGCGAGCGGCACGGAGCCCACGCCCTGGCCGTAGAACTCGACGAACTTGCCCACCACGCCGTGCTGGCGGAGCATGTCGGTGATCGTGAGCACGACGTCGGTCGCGGTCACGCCCGAGGGGATCTCACCGGTGAGCTTGAAGCCGACGACGCGCGGGATGAGCATCGAGACCGGCTGACCGAGCATCGCGGCCTCGGCCTCGATGCCGCCGACGCCCCAGCCGAGCACGCCGAGGCCGTTGACCATCGTCGTGTGCGAGTCGGTGCCGACGAGGGTGTCCGGGTAGGCGCGGGTGACGCCGCCGACCTCGCGGGCCATGACGACGCGGGCGAGGTACTCGATGTTGACCTGGTGGACGATGCCCATGCCCGGGGGCACGACCTTGAAGTCGTCGAACGCGGTCTGGCCCCAGCGGAGGAACTGGTAGCGCTCGCCGTTGCGCTGGTACTCGATGTCCATGTTGCGCTCGATGGCGTCCTCGGACCCGAAGGCGTCGATCTGCACCGAGTGGTCGATGACGAGCTCGGCCGGAGCCAGCGGGTTGATCTTCGCCGGGTCGCCGCCGAGGTCCTTGACGGCCTCGCGCATCGTGGCGAGGTCGACGATGCACGGCACGCCGGTGAAGTCCTGCATGACGACGCGGGCGGGGGTGAACTGGATCTCGGTGTCGGGCTCCGCCTCGGGATCCCACTGGGCGAGCGCGGTGATGTGGTCTGCGGTGATGTTGGCACCGTCCTCGGTGCGCAGCAGGTTCTCCAGCAGCACCTTGAGGCTGAACGGCAGCTTCTCCGATCCTTCGACCGCCGAGAGACGGTAGATCTCATAGGACTTGCTGCCGACCTCCAGGGTGCCCTTCGACGTGAAACTGTCGACGTTGCTCATCGTGACTCCTTAAGTTCATTGGCACGCGATACCCGTTTCGCTCGGAAACCTGGCCGATGGGGCCTTTGCGCCGAATTAGGTGACACAAATGTTTCCGAAGATATCTTGACGTCAAGATAAATCGTATCGCATTCGGCCTTCGGTATCCACCGCCCCGGGGGTGTCCGGAAGCGGGTTCCCCCTCGTCCGGCGGGACCGCCTGGCCCTGTGCGATCGGTGGGAAAACCCCCGGGTGCGGAATCTTCCGGGGCGCGAGAATCGTTGTACGCAGTGAACACGCCGTCCCCGACCGGGCCGGCCGGCGCACCCCGCGCCCATGACCGACCACAGGAGGAACCCATGGATCCCATCACTCTCGGCGCCGGCTTCGGGTTCGGCGCGCTTCTGCTCGGCCTGCTCTTCGCGTGGATCTGCCGCAAGGTGGCCCGCGGCAAGAACCGCTCGACCTTCTGGTGGGGCATCTGGGGCTTCTTCTTCACCTGGGTCGCCCTCATCGTTGTCGCGGTGCTCGACTCCAAGGCCCCCGAGCATGGGTACGCCGTCTCCTACAGCTGAGGCTGCACCTCCCGGCCGGGCCCTGCCGCCGGGGCCGCGAGCACAGCGCCCCGTCCGAGCCTCTCGGGCGGGGCGCCGTCGTGTCCCGCGCCGCAGCGCTGCCCCTCGCGGGCCGCGCAGCGCTACCGCTCGAGGACGCTGAGGAACTCCGCGTGGGCGGTGAGCGGGAACAGATCGAAGCCCCGGGTGCGCACGAGCCGGAATCCGCCCTCGACGAGCGCGCGGGCGTCCCGGGCGAAGGTCGCCCCGTCGCACGACACGTAGACGATCCGCTGGGCCGAGGAGTCGAGGAGCAGCCGCACGACCTCCGGCCCCACACCGGCGCGCGGCGGGTCGAGCACCACGGTGTCGGCCTCCGGCAGCGCGGACAGCTCCTCGACGCGGGCGACCCCGAACTCCACCGGCAGACCCGCCGCGGCGTCCCGGGCGCTCGCGATCGCCGTCGCCGACCCCTCGATCCCGGTCACGGGGATCCCGTGGGTCTCGGCGACGGCGACGGAGAACAGACCGGCCCCGCAGTAGAGGTCGAGCACCCGGCGCGCGCCCGCGGTCTCCGCGACGACCCGCTCCGCGAGCACCGCCGCGGCGTCGACGTGCACCTGCCAGAAGCCGTCCGCGGCGATCTCGAACCCGCGGTCGATCCCGGCGACCCGGTGCCGCACCCGGCCGTCGCCGGTCAGCTGGCGCAGCTCTGTGCGGGCGCGGCCGCCCCGGTTCCGCCGGGCGCCCCGGCTGCGGACGAGGAGGCTCCACTCCCCCGCCGCGCCGGCGAGTGCGCCCCGCAGCGCGTCCTCGGCCTCCCCGGTCGGTCGTCCGTGGGCGACCACCGCTCCCCCGTCGCTGCCGGCGGCGAGCTCGAGCCGGGAGATCCCGGGCAGCGTCAGCCGGTGCAGGTCGAGCGCATCGAGCTCCGGCACCGCGAGCGGCAGCGTGTCCACCGGGACGACGCGGCGCGAGCGCGCGGCGAGCATCCCCGGCCGGCCGCGCTCGTCGACGGCGAGCTGCACCCGGGTGCGCCAGTCGAGCCCGGTCCCGCCGGCGGCCTCCCGGGGCGCCGCGGCGATCTCCGGCACCCGGTCGAGGCGCCCGAGGCGCGTGAACTGGTCCGCGGCCGCCTGCTGCTTGAGCGCGCGCGAGTGCGCGAGCGCGACGTGGGCGAACTCGATGCCGCCCACCCCGGCCGCACCGAGCGCCGTCCGGCGGTCGGCCACCCGGTGCGGGGAGGCCTCGAGCACGGCCGTGACCTCGGCCCGCAGCAGCCGCGTGCGCTCCTCGGTGATGCGCACGCGCACCGTCTCCCCGGGGATCCCCCCGGTGACGAACACGACGCGACCGTCGTGCCGGGCGATCGACTCCCCGCCGGCGGCCTGCCCGGTGATCTCGAGGACGAGCTCGGCGGGCGCCTCGGTTCCGGTGTCGGTCATCAATGCAGCTCCCTGAATGATTCGGCGTCGACGTCCCCGGCCCGGCGCAGGAGCTGCTCCCGGGCCCGGGTGAAGGACCTGAGCCGCCACGGCACCGTCGCGACGACGACGTTCGGCACGAACAGCAGTCGCGACTTGAGCCGCAGCGAGGTCTGATTGTGGAGCACGTTCTCCCACCAGCGTCCCACGATGTACTGCGGGAGGTAGACGATGATGAGGTCGCGCGGCGAGCGCCGACGGAGCTCGGCGACGTGGTTCATCACCGGGCGGACGAGCTCGCGGTAGGGCGAGTCGAGGATGGTGAGCGGGACGGGCAGGTCCATCCGGTCCCAGCGGTCCTGGAGCGCCTCGGCGGCCTCCTCGTCGACGGCGACGGTGATCGCGTCGAGGAACGTCGGCCGGCTCGTCCGGGCGTACGCCAGCGCCCGGAGCATCGGCTTGTGGATGTCGGTGACGACGACGACCGCACGGGTGTTCGACGGCAGCGTGCGGGCGGAGACGTCGTCCTCGTCGGGGGCGAGCTCGGAGTCCACCCTCCGGTAGTGGCGGTGGACGAGGCCCATGAGGACGTAGAGCACGGCGATCGCGGCGATCGCGATCCACGCCCCGCCGGTGAACTTCGTCACGAGCACGACGGTGAGGACGCCGGCGGTGAGGACGAGCCCGATGCCGTTGACGACGCGGTTGAGCTGCATGCGACGGCGCACCGGGGAGGACACCATGCGCCGGATCCGCAGCGTCCAGTGCCGGATCATTCCGAGCTGTCCGAGCACGAACGCCGTGAACACGCCGACGAGGTAGAGCTCGATGAGATCCGGGACCGAGGCGCCGAACACGATGACGAGGACGGTCGCCGCTCCGGCGAGCAGGAGGATGCCGTTGGAGAACGTCAGCCGGTCGCCGCGGGTGGCGAGCTGGCGCGGCAGGAAGCCGTCGCGGGCGAGCCGGGAGGACAGGCCTGGGAAGCCCTCGGTCGAGGTGTTCGCGGCGACGAGGAGGACGAGTGCGGCGACCCCGGCGACGACGTAGAACATGAAGGGGAAGCCGGAGAACACCGCCTGTGCGAGCTGGCCGAGGACGGGATCCTGCTCGAAGTCAGCGGCGATCGGCCGGCCGGCCTCGGCGACGAGCTGCTCCGTCGGGGCGGCGACGTACTTGATGCCGATCCTCGCCGACAGCCAGGTCAGCCCGATGAGCATGCAGGCCGAGAGCGCACCGGTGATGAGCAGGGTGATCCCGGCGTTGCGCCCGCGCGGGGACCGGAATCCGGGCACCGCGGTCGCGACGGTCTGCACACCGGCGAGCGCGACCGAGCCCGAGGAGAACGCCCGCAGCACGATGAACACCGCCGTGAGCCCCATGAGGGCGGTGTCCTCCTCGTCGACCGGCAGCACCGCGTATCCGCTCGTCGCGGCGACCGGGGTGTCGCCGGTGGCCACCCGGTAGGTGCCGACGGCGACGGTGGTGAGCACCGCGAGGACGAACAGGTAGGTGGGGACGGCGAGCATGCGGCGGATGCTCGCGCTGCCGCGCAGCCCGGCGAGGGTGACGACGAGGATGCCCGCGACGGCGATCGCCACCTTGTACGGCTTGACCTCGGGGATCATCGCACCGATGTACCCGGCGAACACCGTCATCGACACTGCGAGCGTGAGGACGAAGTCGACGAGCAGTGAGGCGGCGACGACGAGGCCCGCCCGGGTGCCGAGGTTGGTCCTCGCCACCGCGTAGTCCCCGCCGCCGGACGGGTAGGCCTGGAGGTTGAGCCGGTAGCACGCCACGATGACGAGGATGACGATCCCGACGGCGAGGCCGATCCACGGCGACACGGTGAGGGCGACGAGTCCCGAGAGGGACAGCGCGAGGAGGATCTCGTCCGGGGCATAGGCCACCGAGGAGATCATGTCGGAGGCGAACACCGGCATGGCGAGTCGCCTCGGCAGCGCTTCCCGGCGGAAGTGATCACTGCGGAAGGGCCGTCCGACGAGTAGTCTTTTGACGGCATCGGAGAAACTGCGTGCCACGAGCACCAATGGTAGGGCACGAAGGAAGGGGACCGGCGGATGCACTTCGTCATCATGGGCTGCGGGCGGGTCGGGGCCTCCCTCGCCACCGCGCTCGACGCGGCCGGGCACACCGTCGCGGTCGTCGACCAGGACCCCGAGGCGTTCCGCGCGCTCGGCCCCGACTTCTCCGGGGACACCGTCACCGGCATCGGGTTCGACCGCGACGCCCTCGCCCGGGCCCGCACCGGGGAGGCCTATGCGTTCGCCGCGGTGTCCTCGGGCGACAACTCGAACATCCTCGCCGCCCGGGTCGCCCGCGAGACCTTCGGCGTGACGAACGTCGCCGCCCGGATCTACGACCCCCGGCGCGCGCAGATCTTCGAGCGGCTGGGCATCCCGACGGTGGCGACGGTGCGGTGGACCGCCGACCAGATGATGCGCCGGCTGATCCCGCAGGGAGCGGTCACTGAGTACCGGGAGGCCTCCGGTCGGCTCGTGCTCGCCGAGGTGCACCTCCACCCCGATTGGATCGCCCGGCCGGTGTCGGACATCGAGGCCGCGGTCCCGGCCCGGGTCGCCTACATCACCCGCAACGGCGAGGGTGTCCTCGCCCCACCGTCCATGCTCGTCCAGGACGGCGACCTCGCGCACCTCATGTGTGCCCGGGACGACCTCGATGCGATCATCCGCACGCTCGACCAGCCGCTGACCCAGGAGGACGTGGAATGAAGGTCGTCATCGCCGGAGCCGGCTCCGTGGGCCGCTCGGTCGCCCGCGAGCTGCTCGGCCGCGATCACGAGGTCGTCCTCATCGACCGCAGCTCCGCGGCGGTCCGCCGCGACCGCGTGCCCGGCGCGAGCTGGGTGCTCGCCGACGCCTGCGAGCTCGGCGGCCTGAACGAGGCCGGGCTCGGGCGCGCCGATGTCGTCGTCGCCGCCACCGGTGACGACAAGACCAACCTCGTGCTCAGCCTGCTCGCCAAGACGGAGTTCAGCGTGCCGCGCACCGTGGCACGGGTGAACAACGCGCGCAACGAATGGCTGTTCGACGACAACTGGGGCGTGGACGTCGCGGTGTCGACGCCGCGGCTCATGACCTCGCTCGTCGAGGAGGCCGTCGAGGTCGGCGGGCTCATCCACCTGCTCGACCTGGGGCGCGGGCAGGCCTCGCTCATGGAGTTCACCGTCGGCGAGAAGGCCGAGGTGAGCGGCAGGCGGGTCGGGTCGGTGTCGTGGCCCGCCGACACGGTGCTCGCCGCGATCCTCCGCAACGCCAAGGTCATCGCACCGAGCGCCGACGACGTCATCGAGGCCGGCGACGAGATGTTCTTCATCGTCGCACCTGACCGGGTCGAGGGGCTGCGGGAGCTCCTCGGCGCCGCCGCGCGCACACCCGTGTCCGGACAGCGGGATGCCGGATCGCCTGCGGAGTCCGGCGTCGCACCGCCGGCAGATCCGGGTCCGTCAGTCGGCGGCTGAGGCGATGAGCCGGTAGCCGGGGTTGACGGTGCGCACCTCGCCCTGCTGCCGGCAGAACCGCCCGTCGAGCACGATCGCCCGACCGGCGGCCACCCCGGGGATCTCCCGACGGCCGAGGAACCGGGCTGCGGCCGACCCCGTGCCGTCGCTGATGACGATGTCGAGGCGCGGCGCCTCGTGGGGCAGCGAACGGGTCACCGCGACGATGACGCCGGCCACCCGGGTCTCGGCGCGCAGCTCGAGCTCGCACAGCGGGGTCGCGCCGGGCACCGCGCTGGCGGCGTGGATGTCCGCGTCCGCCTCGGCGTCCTTGTCCGCGCTCGTCCCCCAGCGTTCGAGCAGGCGGGTCAGCGCGTTCAGTGGGTGTCTCCGTCCATGAGTGCGGGCACCAGGTCAGCGGACCTCGGTGATCTCCGGGCCGCGCTCGAAGGGATCGATGTCGTCCCTGACCGCGGATTCGGGTGCGGCGGGCGCCTTGACCGCGGTCGGCTGGGACAGCACGAGCAGGTCGCGCGGCGGCATCGCCTCGGTGCCGCGGTGCACCACGGTGCCGCGGAAGATCTTCACGAGCTCGGCACGGACGTCCTCGTCGGTGATGGCCTTGCCGGTGAACACTGCGCGCACGAACCAGCGGGGGCCGTCGACGCCGGCGAAGCGGGCGACCCGGGCGGCGGCCTTCCCGTCCTTGGTGCGGACGGGGATGCGGGTGAGCAGCTCGGTGCCGAGCGCGGTGTAGAGCTCGTCGACCGCACCGCCCTTCTGCACGACGTTGTCGCGGATCTGGGTGCGCACGGACTTCCACAGCCCCTCCGAACGGGGGGCTGCGAAGGCCTGGAGCTGCACGGCCCCGCCCTGGTGGACGAGGGTGACGGCGAGGATGCGGTTGGTGCCCTCCTCGGCGTCGAGCCGGACCTGCATGCCGTCGCGCACCGGGATCTGCAGGGCGCCGAGGTCGATCCTGTTCTCCTCCCCGAACTCCTCCTCGGAGTCCCAGGGGCCGTTGTCGACCCGGTCGAGCGGGGCGGCCTTCGCGAGGTCCTCCTCGTCCTCCTCGGCGGGGTCGTCGAGGGAGCCGTCGTCGGCATCCTCGTCGGTGAGGTCGGACGGCTCGCGCGCGTCGTCGTCGGCCCCGGCGTCGTCCGAGGCGTCGAGCCCGGTGTCCTCATCGCGCTCGGCGTCGAGGTCGTCGCGCTCCTCGACCTCGTCGGTCGCCGGTGCGGACTTGCGGAAGCGGTCGAAGAGTCCCATGCTGTCCTTCCTTCGGGCTGTGAACTTCACATGATAGTGCGGTGCGTGCGGGTCAGGCGGGGTTCGCCTGCGGGCCGGTGGGCGCGGGGCCGACGGATACCGCGAAGCCGCCGGTGGAGCCGAAACCGCCTTCCCCGCGGGCGGAGCCCTCGAGGGTGTCGGTGGGAACGAAGTCCGCGTGCACGACGCGCTGCACGACGAGCTGGGCGATCCGGTCCCCGCGGGAGAGCTCGATCGGCGTGCGGGGGTCGAGATTGATGAGGGGGACCTTGATCTCCCCGCGGTAGCCGGCGTCGATGGTGCCCGGCGCGTTGACGATCGACAGGCCGGTGCGGACTGCCAGACCGGAGCGCGGGTGGACGAACGCGGCGAATCCCTCGGGCAGGGCGATGGCGATGCCGGTGGGCACGAGCGCCCGCTCGAAGGGGGCGAGCGTGACGTCCTCCCGGGCGCAGAGGTCCGCGCCGGCGTCGGAGGGGTGCTCGTAGGCGGGCACCGGGAGCGCGGGGTCGAGGCGCCGCAGTGCGATGGTCTGCTGTTCGATGGTCACAGTGCCGCACTCTATCGGTGCGACGGGTGCTCGCCCAAGCCCGGTGTGGGAGAATCGGGGGCATGAGCATCTCCTCCGGATCGGACACCGTCGTGCACTATTCCGAGCGCCTGTGGCCGCCGGTCACGTGGTGGGTGGTGACCGTGCTGCTGTCGGCGATGACCTCATTGATGGTGTACCCGGTGTGGGAACTCGGCGCGTTCATCGTGCCCGTGGTGGTCCTCGTGCTCGCCGCCCTGTGGCTGCGTTCGCTGTCGGCTCCGATCGTCGTCAGCGACGCGGGGTTCCGGGCCGGCCCGGCGCACATCGAGCGGCGATTCATCGCCGAGGCGACCCCTTTCGACGAGCGCGGCTCGTTCGCCGCCCGCGGGGTGCACCTCGATGCACGCGCCTTCCTCATGACCCGCCCGTGGGTGAAGACCGTGGTGCGGGTCGCCCTCGACGACCCGGCGGACCCGACGCCGTACTGGCTGGTCTCGACCAAGCACCCGCACGAGCTCGCCGCCGCCCTCAACCGGGGCTGAGCGCCGCCGGCCGCCGCAGGCGGGAGCGGACGGTCCCCTGCCCCGGGTCCGCCGTCGCGCCGCCGACCGCCGCAGCACGGATGAGGCCGCCTCCCGACAGGGAGACGGCCTTCATGCAGGTGCGGTGGGAGCGGAGGCTCAGCCGGCGCAGTCGGTGCAGATCGGCATGCCGCCGTCCTCGCTCGCCATCTGCGAGCGGTGGCGGACGAGGAAGCACTCCATGCAGGTGAATTCGTCGTTCTGCTTGGGCAGCACGCGCACGGAGAGCTCTTCGTTCGACAGATCGGCGCCGGGGAGTTCGAACCCTTCCGCCGCGACAGCCTCATCCTCATCGACCTGGCTCGCCTGCTGCTGCGTCCGCTGGGCCTTGAGCTCCTCGATGGAATCGTTGCTGAGGTCCTCGTCCTGCTTACGAGGGGCGTCGTAGTCTGTCGCCATGTGGACTGATCACTCTCCGCGAATGGGTGATGGGTGGAAGCGCGTCTCGCGTGCCGCCGGGGTGCGATGTCTCAAGCATTTTGCACTGTGACCTGCGATTTGGCAAGGCAGGTTTGCCCCGAAGTGTGCAGTCTCACTCCCCGGCGGTGAGCCGCCGCTCGCCGCGGCCTGACAGGGACTCTCCTGATCTGGAAGAATGGCGGTGAATCGACCTGCTGTCCGCGGGACCCAGCCGCCACGGACCGCACGCTGCGGAAGGATGATCCATGAGCGAATTCGAGGCCGAGCTCCACCGACACGTGTCCGCATTGCGGAAGCTCATCGCGAGTGCCCGCACCGAGGGCAACGACCTCGCCGTCGATTCGCTCGTCGGGGAGCTCGAAGGGCTCATCGGCCTGGCCGAGCGCAACGACGTCGACACCGCGCAGCTGCAGCAGGTGCTGGCCGCGGAGACCGGCGCCATCCCGATCGTCGCGCCGGCCGACGAACCGAGCTGAGCCGACACCGCGGCGAGGTCCGGCCGGGGGCAGGTGCCGCACCGGCCGGATCAGAGCGCGGGATCAGCCCACGGGCTCCCACTGCGGCAGCACCGGCTTGTCGAGCTTCCCACGGCAGCATTCGATCGAGCAGGCGCCGCTGCCGGGCCCGAGCGCTCCCTGCGGAGTCACAGCCGGCGTCTCGACGTCCTCCCCACGACGCTGTGCGGCGCGCTCGAGCGCGAGGTCGACGAGCCCGGACACGAACTCCTCCTTGAGACCCACCGTCGCGGCCCGCACGTAGGCGAGCCCGAGCTCGGCGGCGGTCTCCGCGGCCTCGGTGTCGAGGTCGTACTTGACCTCCATGTGATCGGACACGAATCCGATCGGCACCGCGATGACGCCCTCGATGCCCTCCTCCTTGAGCTCGGCCATCCGGTCGTTGACGTCGGGCTCGAGCCACGGGATGTGAGGAGCCCCCGACCGGGAGCAGTAGACGAGCTCGGACGCGAGCGGCAGCTCCGCGCCGAGCTCACCGGCGATCCACTCGATGAGCTCCTCGTGCTGGGCCCGGTAACCGCGCGTCATCACCGCCGAGGCGTCCTGCATGGTGTCGGGGATCGAGTGGGTGACATAGAGGACCCGGTGTCGGGCCGGGTCGAGCTCCCCCACCTGCGCGGTGAGGTCGGCGATCCCGCGGCGCACGCACGCGAGCTCGGCCGCGGCGAACCCGGGGTGGTTGTAGTACTGCCGGATCTTGTCGAACTCGACGGCGATGCCCTCCTCTGCGAGCGCCGTCGTCGTCTGCGCGAAGTCCTCCCGGTACTGCCGGCAGGAGGAGTAGCTCGAGTAGGCGGAGGTGTCGATCGCGAGGAAGCGGGTGAAGCCGTGCTCCCGATGCTGATCACGCACCACATCGGTGAGGTAGGGGTCCCAGTTCCGGTTGCCCCACACCACCGGGGTGTCGATCCCGCGGGTGGCGAGCTCCGCCTGCAGTGCGGCGAGGAGGGCCCGGTTCTGGTCGTTGATCGGCGACTTCCCGCCGAACCCGTAGTAGTGCTCACCGACCTCGACGAGCCGCTCGTCCGGGATCCCGCGGCCGCGGGTGACGTTCTGGAGGAACGGGAGCACCTCCTCCTCGGACTCGGGTCCGCCGAAGGACATGAGGACAAGGGCATCGAAGGGCGCGAGGCTGGAAGTAGTCACGCGCCCCAGTCTAACGTTCCCCCGCTCCCACTCCTCGCCGATCACCCTGCTGAGAGTCCCGGTCTCGGAGGATGGGCAGGCGCGCACGCCGACGTCCCTTCTCGCGACTCGCCCGAGCGCTTCCCGCACCGGGTGCGGACTTCGTGAAACGATCGGCACACAGTCATGACTGGAGGTTGACGCATATGACGGAGCTGACGCTGCGCGGAGTGCACGACGACGAGGAGCACCTCGTGCTGTCGGACGGTGCCGGCCACCACTACCTGCTCCCGATCGACGAGAGCCTGTACGCCGCCGTGCGCCGCGACCGCAATCGTCTGGCCCGGATCCGCGCCGCCGGCGAGCCCGTGCGGCCCCGCGAGATCCAGGCGATGATCCGGTCGGGCATGACGACCGAGGAGGTCGTCGAGGCGACCGGCGCGACCGCGGACCACGTCCGCGTGTACGAGGGCCCCGTGCTCGCCGAGCGGCGACACATCGCCGACCGTGCCGGGCAGTGCCTCGTCTACCCCGAGAACAACCCCGACGGCACCCCGAAGCGGCTCCTCGCACTGTGCCGCGAGCGGCTGCAGATGCGTGATGTCGACCTCGGGTCGATGCGCTGGGACGCCTGGAAGCAGACCTCGGGCACCTGGTACGTCGAGCTGAGCTTCGTCGCAGCGGACAAGGAGCGCTCGGCCGGCTGGGAGTACGCCCGCGGCTCGATCTCGCCGCTCGACGACGAGGCCCGCTGGCTCTCCGACGCCGGTCCGAGCGATTCCGGCCCGATCCCGAACTTCGGCAGCGGCTCCGAGCGGGTCTTCAACATCGAGGCCGAGGACGGCAGCACCCGGATCCATGAGGATTCCCCGCGCGGCAGCCACATGGCCGAGACCGGACGGATCCTTGAGAGCCTGCGACGCCGTCGCGGCCGCCAGTCGGCCGCCGCCGCGGAGCCCGACGGCCTCGGCGACCTCGCCCGCGCACCGCGCGACACCCCGCCGCCGGGCTCGCGCCGGTCCCTTCGCGCCGTCTCCGACGAGCCCGCCCGTCACCCCGACGGCGCCCACACGGCGCTCAGCGCCCCCGAGGAGGCCGACGACGCCGGGATCTTCCCGCTCCCGGCCGATGAGCCCGCAGGGCACTCCGGGGCGCCGCAGGACGACGTCTCCGCCGACCCGCACCGGGAGGAGCCGGGCCCCGGATCACCGGCCGAGGACCATCCCTCGCTGCTCGACGAACCGGGCGTGTCGGACCATCATCACGAAACCCAGCCGATCCCGCGGCCCGGCGAAGCCGAGGCCCCGCGGAAGAAGGGCCGGTCCTCCGTCCCCCGCTGGGACGAGATCATGTTCGGCTCCAAGCGCGACTGACGCACACCCGGACAAGTCACCGGTCCGGGCAGCGACCTGTCCGGACGATCGCTGATCCGGGAGGCGGCTGATCCAGGAGACGACTGATCCGGGCGGAGCCGTACGACTCCTCAGACGAGGACGATCCGCTCGTCGTGGGCGCCCACGAGTCCCGGATCGTGGGTGACGAGGACGACAGCCACCCCGTCGAGCCCGGCCCGCAGGTCCCCCATGAGGTCCGCGCTCATCTGGGCGTCGAGGTGGGCGGTGGGCTCGTCGAGGACGATGACCTCGGAATGCGCGAGCAGGGTGCGCGCCACGGCCAGACGCTGCCGTTGTCCGCCGGACAGGAAAGCCCCCGAGGCGCCGATCCGCGCATCGAGGCCGGCGTCGGCGGCGAGATCGCGCAATCCGACCCGGGTGAGCACGGCGCGCAGCTCCGCATCGGTCGGCGCATCGTCCTTCGGCCGCCCGATGAGCAGGTTCGCCCGCAGGCTCGAGTCGAACACGTGCGCCTCCTGCGGGCACCACGACACGTGGCCGGCGAGGTCCATCGGGCCCAGTCCCCGCGTCGGTCGTCCGTTGATCCGGTACTCCCCCGCGCTCGGGTCGAGGAAGCGCAGGAGGATGCTCACGAGCGTCGTCTTGCCCGATCCCGAAGGCCCGGTGACCGCGGTCCACTCCCGGGCATCGATCCGGGCACTGACGCCGGAGAACACCGGGGAGTCGGTACCCGGCCAGGTCGCGGCGAGATCGTCGAGCTCGATGTCCGTGATCACCTCGGGCCCGTCGCCGGAGCCCAGCCGGGCCTCGAGATCCGAGTCGTCGAGGGCGTCGACCCGGCCGAGGACGGCCACGAGTGCCGGCCACTGCTGGACGGAGGCGAGCGCATCGGTGAAGCAGTCGATGAGGGCGAGCGGCAGGAGCACGGCCACGGCGAGCAGCTCCCCGCTCAGCGTTCCGGAGGTCACGGCGCCGGCGAGGACGGGGAGCATGAGCACGCCGGTGAGCACGCCGACGACGGTGATCACGGCCTCGCCGACCCCGGTGGCGCGGACAGAGCGGGCCTCGTGCGCCCCGGCCCGCGCATCGGTGGCGAGGAAGCGCTCGACGACCTGTGGAGCCGCCCCGTTGACCTGGAGGTCCTCGCGCGCCCAGAGGAGCCCGGCGAGCGCGGTGAGCACGGTGGTGCGCGTGCGGCGCGCTGCGCTCGTCGCCCGCCGGTCGGCGAGCCGGGTGAGCAGCGGTGCCAGGCCCAGGCTCAGCAGCGCGCCGAGACCCATGACGAGGCCGGCCGCGGGATGGATGAGTGCGAGGGTCACGACGGCGGCGAGCGCCACGACGACCGCGACCACCGGCGGCAGCACGACCCGCGGGGCGAGATCGCGCACGTCGTCGACATCGGCGATGAGCCGGCTGAGGGCGACCTCGCCGCGCAGCAGCGTCCGGTTGGCGGTGCCGGTCGCGGCGAAGGACAGCCAGATCCGCTCCCGCAGCCGGGTGAGCGAATCGAGGATCGCGCGGTGGAGGACGAGCCGCTCGGCGTACTTGAGCACGGTGCGGGCGAGCCCGAAGAACCGGACGCCGACGATCGCGACGAGCAGGTACATGATCGGCGGCTGGAACGAGGCATGGACGATGAGCCACGCGGAGACCCCGGTGAGTGCGGCGCCGGCGGCGACGGCGCCCACCCCGCAGAGGACGGCGAGGAGGAAGCGCGGCGAGCGCATGTCGACGGCTCGGGAGAGCCTGCGGCGGATCGTCGCGGCCGGCAGCGCGGGCACCTCGGGTGCGGTGGGGTAGTCATCGGACGGTGCGGCGGGAGCGACGTCCGGGCGGGGGCCGGTCTCCGGTGCCCGCGGCGCGCCGGCGGCGTCGGTCGCGTCTGCCGGGCCGACGGCGGGCGGTCGTGCCGTGTCGACACCCGCGGGCTCCGCCGCACCCGTGTGCGGTGCTGTTCCGGCGCGCACAACGGCCGGGCCCGCGGGGTCGAGGCCCGGGCGGACCTCGATCCGGGTGTCCGCCGCGGCGAGCAGGTCGAGGTCGTGGGTCGCGGCGATCACCGGGACCGTCCGGGAGACGGCGGTGAGACTGCTGCGCACCGTGGAGGCGGAGTCCGCGTCGAGGTGCGCGGTGGGCTCGTCGACGAGCAGCAGCCGGGCTCCGGCCTCCACCCGGGCGAAGGCGCGGGCGAGCGCGAGGCGGCGCAGCTCACCGGGGCTGAGCGCGGCGCACGGGGTCTGCGGGTCGACCGCGAGCGCCGCCATCGCCAGACAGCGGGCGAGCACGGCGTCATCGAGCCGCGGCCCGCCGGCCGAGGCGTGGAGGGCGAGCTCCTCGGCGACGGTGGGGGCGCTCGTGCGGGGGCTCTGCCCCGCGTGGGCGAGGCGCTCCGGCACCCCCCTCACCGTGCCGCCGATGCGGCATCCCGCATCCTCCCGGACGAGTCCGGCGAGCACGCCGAGCAGGGTCGACTTCCCCGCACCCGAGGGCCCGTGGAGGACGGTGAGACCGGGATCCGGGATGTGCGCATCGAGGGCGCGCAGCGCGGCCCGGGAGCGCCCCGCGTAGTGGACGCTCAGGCCGCGGATGTCGATGCCCTCACCTGCGTCATCCGTCCGGGCGGCCACTGGGGCGGCGACGGGGCGGCCGATGAGCGCACGGACGCGGGCGAACGCGGCCATCCCATTCTCCGTCGAGTGGAAGGCGGCGCCGAGCTGACGCAGCGGCAGGTAGCACTCGGGCGCGAGGATGAGCGCGAAGAGGCCGTCGGAGAGCTCCATCGTCCCGTACACGAGCCGCACGCCGATGAACACCGCGACGAGTGCGACGGAGATCGTGGAGATGAATTCGAGCGCGAGCGCGGAGAGGAACGCCACCCGCAGGGTCTGCATCGTCGTGTCCCGATAGGTCTCGCTCGTGTCCCGCAGGGCGCGGGTCTGGGCGAGCACGCGCCCGAGCCCGACGAGCACCGGCAGGCCCCGGGCGAGCTCGACGAGCGCGGTGGACAGACGGTCGAGGGCAGTCGTCGCATCCGCGATCCGGTCCGCGGAGTAGCGACCGATGAGCACCATGAAGACGGGGACGAGCGGCAGGGTGAGCACGATGATGAGGGCGCTGACCCAGTCGGAGAACGCGATCCGGGCGACGATGAGCAGCGGGATCGCCGCGGAGCCGGTGAGTGCGGGGAGCACCGCGGTGAAGTAGTCGTCGAGATCGTCGAGGGCACGGGTGGCGGCGAGCGTCAGCGCCCCGTCGGACACGGGCACGTCGCGGGTCGAGCCGGCGAAGGTGCGGTGCACGAGTGCGGCGCGCAGGTCGGTCTTGACCCCGATCGCCGCACGTGCCCCGGCGGTCCGCGAGGCCCACACCGCCGCGGCGCGCAGGACTGCTCCGAGCACTCCGGTGAGCACCGCGGCGGTGACCGGCCGGCCCTCGATGAGTCCGACGACCCCGCGGGCGATCCCCTCGGCGACGAGGACGAGGCCGAGCGCCTTGATGCAGGCGATGATTCCCAGCTGCCACAGCGCTCGCCTCCCCTGGCGGGAGGCGAGCGCGATGGACGCCGGGGACTGCCGGTCGCTCACTGGTGGTGGCTGCGGATCGCCACCGGGACCTGATGGGCGGGCGGGATGTGCTCGACCCGCAGGCGGCTCGCGAAGATCCGGTAGACCCAGATCTGGTAGACGAGCACGATCGGCACGAAGATCGCGGCGACGACGAGCATGACGGTGAGCGTGTACGTCGAGGACGAGGCGTTCGCGACGGTGAGCGAGAACGCGGGATCGAGCGTCGAGGGCATGACGTTCGGGTAGACGTTCGAGAAGATCGAGGCCACGCCGAGGACGAGGAACAGCGCCTGGGCGATGAACGCGGGCTTCTCCGCACCGCGGCGGATGAGCACCCACATCGCGACCGCGCAGGCGGCGGCGAGGACGATGAGCACCCAGCCGAGGAGCTTCGCGTTGAGCAGCTGCACCCAGATCACCCACACGACGATCGGCAGCAGGAGGAACGGGGCGCCGAGCGCGGCTGTCCGGCGGGCGCGCTCGCGCACCGGGCCGTCGGTCTTGAGGGAGAGGTAGAGCAGGCCGTGGAGGAGGCAGAACCCGACCACTCCGAGGCCGCCGACGATCGCCGGCAGGCTGAGCCAGGCGAAGGGCCCGCCGGTGTTGTCGCCGTTGGCGTTGAGCGGCATGCCGGTGGTGGTGAGCGCGAGCATCGCGCCGACGCAGAACGCGGCGACGAGGGATCCGGCGGACAGGCACCAGGTCCAGCCGCTGCGCCACCGGTCCGAGTAGCCCTTGCCGCGGTACTCGATCGCCACCGCCCGGAAGATCAGGGCGAGCAGCGCGAGCGTGAGCGGCAGGTAGAGCGCGGAGAACAGCGAGGCGTACCACATGGGGAACGCGGCGAAGGTCGCCCCGCCCGCGGTGAGGAGCCACACCTCGTTGCCGTCCCACACGGGGCCGATGGTGTTGAGCAGGAGGCGGCGCTCCCGCTCGTCCTTGGCGAAGCCCTTGAGGAGCATCCCGACGCCGAGGTCGAAGCCCTCGAGGAAGAGATAGCCCAGCCACAGGACGGCGATGAGCACGAACCAGATCGTCGGCATGAGTTCCATCGTTCGATCCCCTTCCTCAGTACGCGAACGACAGGACGTCGTCGTCGCTCCGGTCGACCACCGGCTTGTAGTTGGTCGTATCGATCTCCGGCATCGCGGACACCACCCCGCCGCGCACGTACTTGATGATGAGGCCGAGCTCGAACACCATGAGCACGCCGTAGACGAGGGTGAGCGACACGAGGGAGAACAGCAGCTCGCCGGGCGTCACGGACGGGGAGATCGCGGCGGCGGTGTAGAGGAACACCCCGTCGATCCCCGAGGGGTCCGGATTGGGCGCGACGACGAAGGGCTGGCGGCCCATCTCGGTGAAGATCCAGCCGGCGGAGTTCGCGATGAACGGGGCGGTGATGCCCCACAGCGCCAGGTGGGTGAGGAATGTCGACGACGGCACGGTGCCCTTGCGGGTGACCCAGAGCGCGAAGGCGCCGGCGGCGGCGGCGAGCACGCCGAAGCCGATCATCAGACGGAAGCCCCAGTAGGTGATGAACATCGAGGGCTGGTAGTCGATCTCCTGTCCGGAGTAGTCCCCGTACATGTCGTCGGAGGGCATATGGGTGCCGTAGGCCTCCTCGTACTCCGGGATGAGGGTGGAGACGCCGGGCACCTCGGTGCTGAAGTCGCCGTTGGCGAGGAAGGACAGAATGCCCGGGATCTCGATGACCGGCACGACGTCGTCGCAGCTGTTCGAGCTGAGGTCGCCGATGGTGAGCACGGAGAACTCGGTGCCGTCGTGGCAGGACGCCTCGGCCGAGGCCATCTTCATCGGCTGCTGCTCGTACATGAGCTTGGCCTGGATGTCGCCGGTGATCGCGACGAGCACGAAGGCGATGACGGCCGTCCAGCCGCCGATCCGCAGCGAGCGCCACCACACGGAGTAGTCGGTCTCGTCGCGGCCGGGCACCTCGGGAGCGGAGCCGACGACCACGCGGCCGTCGGGGCCGACGGTGTCGATGCCGTCCTTGCGGCGCCGCCACAGGTGGTACCAGGCGATGCCGAGGAGGAACGCCCCGCCGACCGCGGTGGCACCGGCGAGCGTGTGGGTGTAGGCGGCGAGCGCGGTGCTGTTCGTCATCACCGCGAACACATCGGTCATGACCGGGCGCCCGTCGATGAGCTCGACGCCCACCGGGTGCTGCATCCACGAGTTCGCGACGATGATGAAGTAGGCCGACAGCCAGGATCCGATGACGGCCGCCCACAGGACGCCGAGGTGGAGCTTCCGGCTCAGCCGGCCCCAGCCGAAGATCCACAGGCCGAGGAACACCGACTCGAGGAAGAAGGCGATGAGCGCCTCCATGGCGAGCGGAGCGCCGAACACGTCGCCGACGAAGCGGGAGTACTCCGACCACGCCATCCCGAACTGGAACTCCTGGACGATGCCGGTGGCGACGCCCATGATGAAGTTGATGAGATAGAGCTTGCCCCAGAACTTCGTGGCCCGCAGCCACATCTCGTTGCCGGTGCGGTGGTACATCGTCTGCAGGATGGCGACGAGCAGGCCGAGCCCGAGGGTCAGCGGCACCATCCAGAAGTGGTAGACCGTGGTGATGCCGAACTGCCACCGGCCGATGAGGACTGGATCGAGATCCACGAACGCCTCCCTGATTCTCCGTCGTGTCGGGGCGCACCAGAGCCCGGCGACGTCTCGAGTTCTCCTGCGACTTCTACTGTCGGTAGAATACTCCAATCGCGCAGTAACCACGAGCACTCCCGAAAATGACACCGCGGCGTCTCGCATGGTGGCGCGGTACCGGTGCGCGGGACTACACTGCGTGATGGACGCGGCTCTGCACGGACCGCGACCACGGACATTCTGACTGATCGGGGCGACGAGCGTGGGAACACTGGGTGAACTGGAGCGCAGCGTTATGAACGCCTTGTGGAATCACCCCGCCGGCCTCACCGCGGCCGGCCTCCGCGATGCGCTCAGCGACCGCGATCCCGCACTCACGACGGTCCACACCGTGCTCACCCGGCTCGAGAAGAAGGGCCTGGTGACCCGGGTCCGCGCCGAGCGCCCCCACCGCTACCTCACCGTGTCGAGCCGCGAGGACCACGTGGCCGAACTCATGACCGAGGTCCTCGACCAGGCCCCGGACCGCCACGCCGTGCTCGCCCGCTTCCTCGGCTCCGTGTCGGATTCCGACACGGCCTTCCTGTCCTCGCTGCTCCAGCGCCCGCTCGTCCAGCGCTGAGGACCGACGCCCGACCGGGCGGCCCGCGATGCTCATCACCGGAACCCTCCTCGCCGTGCTGGCCCTCGTGCTCGCGTGGCCGGTGCCGGTCGCGCTCGCGCGCCGCTCCCCGCTCATCGACCCGCTCTCCCGGCTCGTGCTGTGGCAGGCGGTGGGCCTCGCTGGCGGACTCTCGCTCATCGGCACCGCCGTCGTGTTCGCGACCGCTCCGATGGCCGGCTCACTCGGTGACGGACTGATCGGCCTCGCCGACCTGCAGGCGCTGTCCGTGCTCGCGTGGTGGCAGTGGCTGCTGCTCCTCGTCGCGGTGCTCCTCACCGTCCGCCTCATCGGCTCGCTCCTCGTGCAGTCCGTGCTCGTCCTGAGGCACCGGCGCCGGCATTCCGCACTCGTCGACCTCCTCACCGAGCCGTCGGCCGAGCTGCCGAACACGCGGGTGCTCACCAGCGACAGCCCGGTCGCCTACTGCCTGCCGGGCCGCGGCTCGGGCACGACGGTGGTGACGACCGGTCTGCTCGCGGTGCTCACCGATGAGCAGCGGAGGGCCGTCGTCGCGCACGAGCAGGCGCACCTCGACCTCCACCACGATCTGCTCGTGCTGCCGTTCGCGGCATGGAACCGGGCGCTGCCGTTCGTCCCGGCGACCTCGACCGCGCTCGCCGCGGTGTCCGCGCTCATCGAGTTCATGGCCGACGACCGGGCGCGTGCGAGCCTGGGCGCCGAATCGCTGGCGGAGGCCGTCGAGACCGGAGCACGCGTCCATCCCGGGGCGCACAGCACGGATCTCACCCGGGCACGGCTCGCCCGCCTCGACCGTGAGCTCCCCGCGGCGCGCACCCGCGTGCGGACGGTCAAGCTCGTCGCGGCCGCGTGCCTCGTGCTCGTCCCGACGCTCATCCTCGCCGCACCCACGCTGGCCTGATCCGGGTCGACGCGAGGCGGCTCCGGAGCGGACGGGTCGCAGCGGCCCCGGCCAGGAGCGTGACGGCTCAGGCGTCGATACGCTCGGCGTCGAGCATCGCTGCACCGGACACGATGAATTGCTTGCGCGGTGCGACCTCGGACCCCATGAGGAGTCCGAAGGTCCGCTCAGCGGCCTCGGCGTCGCCCATGGTCACCCGGCGCAGCGAGCGCATGCCCGGTTCCATCGTCGTCTCCGCGAGCTGGTCGGCATCCATCTCGCCGAGCCCCTTGTAGCGCTGGATGGGCTCCTTGTAGGCCTTCTTCGTGCGGTCGAGCCGCTTGAGGAGGGTGTGGAGCTCCGCTTCGGAGTAGGTGTAGACGACCTCGTTGGCCTTGCCGCGGTGGACGATCTCCACCCGGTGCAGCGGCGGCACCGCCGCAAACACTCGGCCGGCCTCGACGAGCGGACGCATGTACCGGAAGAACAGCGTGAGCAGCAGCGTGCGGATGTGGGCGCCGTCGACGTCGGCGTCGGTCATGATGATGACCTTGCCGTAGCGTGCGGACTCGAGATCGAAGCTGCGCCCGGCGCCGGCGCCGATGACCTGGATCAGCGCGGAGCACTCGGCGTTGGCGAGCATGTCGCCCACCGAGGCCTTCTGCACGTTGAGGATCTTGCCGCGGATCGGGAACAGCGCCTGGTGCTCGGAGTCACGGGCGGCCTTCGCGGTGCCCATCGCGGAATCGCCCTCGACGATGAACAGCTCGGAGCGGTCGAGATCGGTCTTGCGGCAATCGTAGAGCTTGGCGGGCAGCGACGAGGATTCGAGCGCGGTCTTGCGCCGCTGGTTCTCCTTGTGGGTGCGCGCCGAGATCCGCGACTTCATCTCCGCCACGACCTTCTCGAGCAGGAGGTTGACCTGCTGCTTCTCCTGCCGCTTCGAGGAGTTCAGCAGCGCACCGAGCTCCTGCTCGACGGTGCGGGCAACGATCTGGCGGACCGCGGAGGTGCCGAGCACCTCCTTCGTCTGGCCCTCGAACTGCGGTTCGGCGAGTCGCACGGTGACGACGGCGGTGAGGCCGGCGAGCACGTCGTCCTTCTCGAGCTTGTCCTTGCCGACCTTGAGGCGGCGGGCGTTCTGGTCGACGGACCTGCGCACGGTCTTGAGCAGGGACTGCTCGAAGCCGGTCATGTGCGTGCCGCCCTTGGGGGTGGCGATGATGTTGACGAAGCTCTTCACCCGGGTGTCGTAGCCCTTGCCCCAGCGCACCGCGATGTCGACGCCGACCTCGCGCGGGACCGCGGTGGACACCATGTGGCCGTCCTCGTCGAGCACCGGCACCGTCTCGGTGAAGGTGCCGGAGCCGGCCAGCCGCCACACGTCGGTGACGGCATCGTCGTGGGCGAGGTGCTCGACGAACTCCGAGATCCCGCCGGAGTACCGGAACTCCTCGGTCCGCGAGGTGATGATCTCCCCGGTCTCGTCGCGTTCGACCCCGCGCTCGTCGTGGATGGTGATGCCGAGGCCGGGCACGAGGAAGGCCGTCTGGCGGGCGCGGTCGACGAGGGTGTCGTAGGTGAAGTGGGCGTCCTTGAGGAAGATCTGCGGATCCGACCAGTAGCGGATCCGGGTGCCGGTGACCCCGCGCTTGGCCTTGCCGATGATCTCGAGCTCGGAAGCGGATTCGAAGAGGGTGAAGGGGTTGTCCGGGGACAGTACACCGCCGGAGTCGTCGAAGCGGCCGGGGGCACCGCGCTTGAAGGACATCCGGTGGACCTTGGAGCCGCGGGTGACCTCGACGTCGAGCCGGGCGGAGAGCGCATTGACGACGGAGGCTCCGACGCCGTGGAGACCGCCGACCGCGGCGTAGGAGCCGCCGCCGAACTTGCCGCCGGCATGGAGCTTCGTCATCACGACCTCGACGCCGGTGAGACCGGTCTTGGGCTCGATGTCGACGGGGATGCCGCGCCCCGTGTCGGAGACGGTGACGGAGCCGTCGGCGTGCAGCGTGATCTCGATGTGATCGCCGTGGCCGGCGAGCGCCTCGTCGACGGAGTTGTCGATGATCTCCCACAGGCAGTGCATGAGGCCGCGGGAGTCGGTGGTGCCGATATACATGCCCGGCCGCTTGCGGACGGCGTCCAGTCCGGACAGGACGGACAGCTGTCGTGCACCGTAGTCCTCGGTCTTCGCTCCTCTGGCTGCCACGCAGGTTCCTTCCGCTCGATCGACGGCCCCCAGTCTACGAGTCCGCACCGCCCGCACCCGGTTGCCATGCCGCTGCCCCGGCGACGTTTCGGGTGCGTGCCGGGTGGGGGCCTCCGGGCGAGGGCGCCCGGATGCCGGGGAGGTGCCGGGTGGGATACTGGGGCACATGTCACGCAGCCTCTGGATCACCGGCCTCCTCGCGAGCACGATGCTGCTCGCCGGCTGCTCGGGAGCGGGGCCGGCGGAGAATCCGTCCACCGGCACGGTGGGGAGCCCGGCGGAGCGCACCTCGGCGGCGGCCACCCCGGTGCCCACCGAGACCCCGACGTCGACCCCTGTCGAGGAGCCCCTCACCGGGTTCGTCGTCGCCGTCGATCCGGGTCACAACGGCGGCAACGCCGCGCACCCGGCGGAGGTCACCGCGCCGGTGCCGGACGGGCGCGGCGGCACCAAGGCGTGCAATACGACGGGGACGGCCTCGGCCACCGACTATCCCGAGCACGCATTCAACTGGGAGGTGGCCGCAGCGGTGCGCGAACACCTCGAGGACCTCGGCGCCGAGGTGGTGCTCTCCCGGGAGGACGACGAGGGCGTGGGTCCGTGCGTCGACGAGCGCGGGCAGTTCGCCGGGGACGCGGGCGCGGATGTGCTCGTGAGCATCCACGCGAACGGGACCGAGGACACCTCGGCGGCCGGGTTCCACATGATCGTCGTCGAGGACTCGCCGCACGCGGGCGTCGACGAGCCCTCCCGCACGCTCGCCGAGGACATGGTCGAGGCCTTCGGCGCGGCCGACCTCGCCCCCAACCCCGCCTACGGCGACGACGGGATCGTCGCCCGGACGGACATCGCCGGGCTCAACCACGCGAAGGTGCCCGCGATGCTCGTCGAGTGCGGGGAGATGCGCAACCCGGACGAGGCGGCGCTCATGGAGAGCGCCGCGGGCCGCGAGCGCTATGCCGCGGCGATCGTCGCCGGGGTGCAGGAGTTCCTCGAGGACTGAGCCGGAAGGATGCGTGTCAGCTGCGGATCGCGCTGTCGTCGTAGCGGATCTCGCCGCCGACCACCGTCGCGCCGACCTGCACGTCCTTGAGCTCCTCGGCCGGGACCTGCAGGAGGTCGTCGCTGAGCACGGTGAAGTCCGCGAGCTTGCCGATCGACAGGTCGCCCTTGAGCGTGTCCTCGTGCGAGGCGTAGGCGGAGTCGACGGTGTAGGCCCGCAGCGCCTGCTCAGCGGTGATCGTCTCCGCCGGACCGAACTCCGCGCCGCCCGCGGTGCGCCGGTTGACGAAGTCGTGGATGCCGAGGATCGGGCTGCCGTCGACCATAGGGGCGTCGGAGGAGCCGGGGACGCGGATGCCGGCGTCGATGAGGGAGCGGACGCGGTAGCACAGCTGGGTGCGCTCGGGGCCGAGGGCACGGGCCATGCCGTCGCCGAGCTCGGTGATGAGCGCGGCTGCGGCACGCCGATGACGCCGAGCCGTGCGGCACGGGCGATCTGCTCGTCGGAGGCCACGCCGAAGTGCTCGATCCGGTTGCGCGGGTCGGTCCGCGGGTAGTCCCGCTGGGCGCCCTCGATGATGTCGAGGGCGTGGTCGACGGCGGCGTCGCCGATCGCGTGGGTGGCGAGCCGGAAACCCAGACGGTAGGCGCCGCGGAGGAGCTCGGTGAGCTCCTCGACGTCCCAGGCCATGTAGCCGCTCGACTCCTCGCCGTGGTAGCAGCACGTCATCGCCGCGGAGCGGCCGATGAGAGAGCCGCCGGTGAGCACCTTGACCGGGCCGATCCGCAGCCATTCGTCGCCCATCCCGGTGCGCAGGCCGAGGTCGAGGCCCTCACCGGAGGCGTCGTCGCGGCCGATGATGTGGTGCAGGGCCGTGAGGTACGGCATGACCGTGGCGCGCACGCCGAGTGCTCCGGTCTCCTACGCCGTGAGGTAGGCGTGGAGGTCGACCGGCGAGTTCCCGATGCTCGGCTCGGTGATCGAACCGATCCCCTCACGCAGCGCCTGCTCGGAGGCGGTGCGGAGATGGCGGACGATGTCGTCGACCGGCAGGGGCTTGTACACCCCGGTGATGAGGTCCATCGCTCGCTCCTGGACGAGCCCGGCAGCGGTGCGGCCGTCCTCCGTGCGCGCGACGTGCCCGCCGTCGACGTCGGGGACCTCGGAGAGCTCGGCGAATCCGGCGACCTCGAAGGCGCGGGAGTTCGCCACCCCCATGTGCCCGGACACGTGCTCGAGCCACACCGGGTTGTCCGGGGCCCGGCGGTCGAGCTCGGCGGCCAGGGGATGCGCGTCGTCGAGCTTGTTCTGGTCGTCGCCGGAGCCGTAGATCCACTCCCCCGGCTGCGCGTCGCGGGCCGCGGCGGCGACCGCGTCGTAGAGATCCTCCATCGAGGACACCGTGCTCGCCCGCAGGTCGACGCCGTTGAGGCGCTGCCCGCGCATGGAGAGGTGGTGGTGGACGTCGTTGAAGGCGGGCACCGCCGGGGCGCCGCCGAGGTCGTAGGTCCGGTGCGCCGGGAGCCGGGTGACGTCGTCGTCGAGCGCACGGATGCGGCCGTCGATGACGCCGATCGAGTGCGCCTCGGGGCGTTCGGGGTCCATCGTCCGGTACCGCCCGCCGGTGAATACTGCGTCGAAATGCATGATCGTCCCTCTCCGTTCCGTGTGCTCTCCGGGGGCCGACCGACCTCCTCACTGCGCCGTAGCAAAGGCGGGGATTTGGTGATCACCGGCGGGGCCAGAAGACTGGAGGCATGACCGACACCACGATCGCCCCGAATCATCCCTGCTGGGTCGAGCTCAGCTCCCCCGACGTCGAGAGCGCACGGACCTTCTACGGTTCGCTGTTCGGATGGGAGTTCACCGAGCCGGGTCCGATGGGCTTCGGGGTCAAGGCGGTCCGCGACGGCCGGGTCGTCGCGGGGATCAGCCCGCAGCCGGCCGAGGCCCCCGCCGGACAGCCGGCGTTCTGGTCGGTGTACTTCCGGGTGGCCGAGCTCACCGATTTCCTCGCCCGCGTCGACACGGGAGGCGGGCAGGCGATGATGGCGATCCCGGAGTTCGACGGGACCGCCGGCGTCGCTCTCGTCGCGGACCCCGCGGGTACCGCGTTCGGCGTCCTCGAGTACGAGGACGACCGCGGCCTCACCGGCGTCGACGTCACGGGTGCCGCCTGCTGGTTCGAGCTCCACACGAAGGATCCCGCGGTGCACGAGTTCTACGGCGCGGTGTTCGACTGGGAGATCAGCCCGGTGAGCGACACCGACGAGTTCCGCTACTCGATGTTCGCACTGCCCGACACGGGGACCCCGCGCGGCGGGATCCTCGACACCTCGAACGTCGGGATCCCCGCGCACTGGGAGTCCTACATCCAGGTCGAGGACGCCGATGCGGTGGCCGGCCGGGTGCGTGAGCTCGGCGGTGACTGGCTCGCCGCCCCGCACGATTCCACCCACGGCCGGGTGGGCCGGTTCATCGACTCGCAGAACGCCGCGTTCACCGTCATCCAGCCGCGCTAGTCGCCCCTGTTCGGCCGCCGCAGCAGTTCGCGTTGCACTTTCGGGGAGCGCGGTCGACGGGTCGGCTGACCTGCCCGTGCGCCGGCCCGGATCAGTCGAGGTAGTCGCGCAGCACCTGGGAGCGGGACGGGTGGCGGAGCTTCGCCATCGTCTTCGACTCGATCTGCCGGATCCGCTCGCGCGTGACGCCGTAGACCTTGCCGATCTCGTCGAGCGTCTTCGGCTGCCCGTCGTTGAGCCCGAACCGCATCGAGACCACTCCGGCTTCGCGCTCCGAGAGGGTGTCGAGCACGGAGTGGAGCTGCTCCTGGAGCAGGGTGAAGCTCACGGAGTCCGCCGGCACGACGGCCTCAGAGTCCTCGATGAGGTCACCGAACTCGGAGTCGCCGTCCTCGCCGAGCGGGGTGTGCAGGGAGATCGGTTCGCGGCCGTACTTCTGCACCTCGACGACGCGCTCGGGCGTCATGTCGAGCTCCTTGGCGAGCTCGTCCGGGGTGGGTTCGCGCCCGAGGTCCTGGAGCATCTGGCGCTGCACACGGGCGAGCTTGTTGATGACCTCGACCATGTGCACCGGGATGCGGATGGTGCGCGCCTGGTCGGCCATCGCACGGGTGATCGCCTGGCGGATCCACCAGGTGGCGTAGGTCGAGAACTTGAAGCCCTTGGTGTAGTCGAACTTCTCCACGGCGCGGATGAGGCCGAGGTTGCCCTCCTGGATGAGGTCGAGGAACAGCATGCCGCGGCCCGTGTAGCGCTTGGCCAGCGATACGACGAGGCGCAGGTTGGCCTCGAGGAGGTGGTTCTTGGCGATCCGCCCGTCGTGGATGATCCACTTGTAGTCACGGGTGTCGCGGGCCTCGGTCACGGTGCCCTCGGCGAGGAGGTGCTCGGCGTACATGCCGGCTTCGATCCGCTTGGCGAGGTCGACCTCCTCGGCGGCGTTGAGCAGCGCGACCTTGCCGATCTGCTTGAGGTAGTCCTTGACGGGGTCGGCGGTGGCGCCGGCGGAGACGACCTGCTGGGCCGGGGCATCGTCGTCGGCGTCGGAGACGACGAATCCTCCGGCCTCCTTGACGGCCTCGTTCTTCTTCTCCTCCTGGGAGTTCTTGGTCTCCGTCTCCTCCTTGGCGACGACCGCCTCGACCTCTTCGGCGACACCGGGTTCGGGCACGGCTTCCTCGGTCGCCTTCGCTGCGGCACCGGTCGCCTTCGCGGTGGTCTTCTTCGCCGCAGGCTTGCGCGCGGTCGTCTTCTTCGCGGTCGTCTTCTTCGCCGTGGTCTTGGCGGGCGACTCGACTGCGGCCGGCTCGTCCGCCTCCGACTGCGCGGCGGACTTCGCGGTCGTGCCCTTCGCGCCGGTGGACTTAGCGGTCGTGCTCTTCGCAGCCGTCGTCGTCTTCGCAGGTGCCCGACGGGCCGTGGTCTTCTTGGCCGGTGCCTCGGTGGCTTCAGCGGCGGTGTGCTCGGCCGGGGTCGACTTCGCGGTCGTCGCCTTCTTCGCCGCCGTCGACTTCCTGGCCGGGGTCGACTTCGCAGCAGTGGGCTTCTCGTCTCCCGTCGCTGCCGCAGCGGGCTTCTTCGCAGTCGACCTGGCAGCAGGCTTCTTCGCCGCCGTCGTCTTCGCAGCGGTGGTCTTCGCAGAGGGCTTCTTCGCCGTCGTGGACTTCGCGGTGGTCTTCTCCCCCGCGCCGGACTCTGCGGCCGTCTTCTTCGCCGTGGCCGTCTTCGCGGCGGTCGACGATTTCGCTGCCGCGGGCTTCTTCGCTGTGGTGGACGCAGTACGCTTGGTCGTGGAACTCGACCGAGTGGACTTCTTAGCAGGAGCAGTCTGTGCGCTGGTTTCGGCTGCTGTGCTCGAATCCTTCTCGTCTGTCGGCACGAGTTCACCTTTCGGGGAGTCTGGCGGCGGACCACCGATGCCGTGGAGGCATCAGTAAGACCCATGTCAAGCACGTCGGCGCAGAACAGGCCCTGCACAGTCGTACGACTGGGTCAACACCCCATTCTCGCACGATATTCCGGCTCGGGCGAATCCTCGCCGACGGCTCGCCGGGCCGGCGGACACGCCGATCCCCGGATCCGCTCCGGACCCCCGTGTCCGCTCAGCGGCCCGAAGCGGCCATCCAGCGCGGCGGCAGTCCTCGCATCACCGCGCCGTGGACGAGCCCGGCGAGCGTGTAGTCGGGGTCGAGCGCGAGGGACCGGCAGGCGTAGTGGTCGGCGAAGGAGTTGCGCGCTCGGCCCCATTCCAACCAGGCGAGCATCGCGAGGACGGCCGGACGGCTCGCCTCGTCCACAGCCGGGACCAGACAGTCGAGGTAGGCGACCGAGTACGCGGTCCGAGCGAAGTCCGGGCGCTCCGGGGACAGTCCGATCATCGACTCCGCCGCTGCGGCCGAGCGTGCGATCGGCCGCGCCCAGGCCGCGAAGGTGCCCGGCTCCAGCGCCGCGATGCGGGCGGGTGAGAAATCGGGGTGGTCGAAGCCGAGGATCATCTCGATGCAGTCCCTGCTCCACAGCTCGGCGCACATGAGTTCCATGCCGACGACCCCTCCCGGGCTCAGCACCCCGGGCACCTGGGCGACCGTCGCACGCGGATCCTCGGCGAGGTCGAGCAGCGCACGGAGGTCCGCGAGCGCAGCGTCGTAGCGGGCGGCCGCCGATGGGGCGGACGCCCGGATCCGCGCGGCGCCGGTGAGCAGCTCGGGCGGCGGGACCGGGTGGGCGGTCGCCGCGGCGAAGTCCTCGGCATGGCTGCGCCCGTCGGCAATGAGGCGCACCGCGACCTCGGTGTCGGTGGTCTCCGCCCGGCCGTAGAGCACCTCGGGGTCGTCGAGGCTGCCGCAGAAGCCGCCGCCTGCCCACAGCGGGTCGGCGACCTCGTACCCGGCCTCGGCGAGCGCGGCGCAGATGAGGAACACGGGGAGTCGGAAATGGTCGACGAGGAGTTCGCTCTCCGGTTCGCCGAGAAGGCCGAGCGCGGTGGGCACCTCGGTGCTGAACAGGATCGGGAAGACCGCCGCGGCGCCCTCGGCGTGCTCGAGCGTGGAGACGATGGCGGCGAGGTCCTCGGCGTCGAGGTGCGCGGCCTCGGAGAACCCGAAGTCGAAGCGGACGGTGAGGCCGACCTCGCCGCGGTCGCCGCTGCGGCTGCCGGTGACGAGGACGAGGGAGTCCGTGGGCGTGTAGCCCAGGATGTGGGGGACGATGCCGACGAGGTCGGTGGGCCGGGTGACGGTGTATGCACTCATGGGTGCAGTCCACTCAGCGCGGGCCGGCGGCACCATGCCGCGTGTCCGCCTGTGGATATCCGCCGCCGTGCCAGGCCGGTTGTGACCTGCGGACGCGCGCGCCTGTGACCTGCCGAGGCCCGTCCCTGTGACCTCGGGCGACGCGTAGGGTGGAGGACATGGGGAGGAAACGCGCCGCACACGCCGCCGCGGCCCGCGAAGTGCCGATCTCCACCGGGATCGCGCGTCTCGAGCCGGTGCCCGGGGAGCCGGATTCGTGGGTGCTGTTCGTCAACGGGGTCCCGAGCTCCTCGATCACCGTCGGCGACCCGTTGCGCCTCGATTTCGAATACCTCGACTGGATGTCCCGGGTTGTCGACACCGTCTTCGCACCGAGGACGACGCTGCGCGCCGTGCACATCGGCGCCGCGGGGTGCGCCCTGCCGCGATGGCTCGATGCCTCCCGGCCCGGCTCGCGCCAGACCGCGATCGACATCGACGCCGAGCTCGTGCGGCAGGTGC
The DNA here is from genome assembly GCF_023072605.1 of Brevibacterium sp. R8603A2. NCBI lineage: Bacteria > Bacillati > Actinomycetota > Actinomycetes > Micrococcales > Brevibacteriaceae > Brevibacterium > Brevibacterium sp. R8603A2. The sequence goes on along the minus strand of NZ_JALLGN010000011.1, from coordinate 3,060 downwards.
GGGAGTGGTTCGACCTGCCCCGCTCCCCCGCGCTCGCACTGCGGTGCGGCGACGGCGCCGAGGAGATCGCCACCTTCCGCGACTCCGCGGTGGGCCTCGTCGTGCGCGATGCCTTCGCCGGCGACACCACCCCGGCGGCACTCGCCGCTCCGGAGTTCTTCGCCGAGGTCGCCCGGGTCCTCGGCCCCGGCGGACTCTACCTCGCCAACATCGCCGACCGGCCCCCGCACGCCGCGCTCCGCGCGGAGCTCGGCGAGATGCGCAGCCATTTCACCCACCTCGCGCTCGTCGCCGACCCCGGGCAGCTCCGGGGCCGGCGCTACGGCAACGTCGTCGTCGCCGGGACGCAGGAGCCGATCGACGCCGTGGGCCTCGCGAAGGCCATGCGCCGCGGCCCCGCCGTGGCGTCCGTGCGCTGCGGGGACGCGCTCGACGCATTCATCGACCATGGATCGCGGGCCGGCTGAAACCCGCGGGCACCGGCTCCCACCTGGAACGCGACATGACAACGGGGTGTCCGGGCGAGGAACTCTTCTCACGATGCGAGCGCGTCGACACCGTCGACCCCCGGCGACCCGGCATAATTGATTGCCGATTGGAAAGGTGGACGGTGAGCGAACAGACAGAGATCGACCACGAGCAGCAGAACCTCGACGTGGTATATGCGCGCCTCGACGAGCTGCGGGCCGAGGCGCAGGGGAAGCTCGGCTCGGTGCGCCGCTCCCATGTGGGCGGGCACCACCAGAACCGCTCGGAGCGCGACGCCTTCGCCACGCTCTACGAGGACCAGCTCATCCGGCTCACCAACGCCGAGGAGGGTCTGTGCTTCGGTCGGATCGACTCCGCGGCCGGGGAGACGACCTACATCGGCCGGATCGGCATCTCCGACAGCGACCGCCGCCAGCTCCTCATGGACTGGCGCGCCCCCGCCAGCGAGCCGTTCTACCGCGCCACTGCGGCCGAGCCCGGCTCGATCGTGCGCCGCCGGCACATCGCCACGCGCCGCCGCACGGTGATCGGCGTCGAGGACGACGTGCTCGACCTCGACGCGCTCGACGACGCCGAGATCCGCTCGCTCCACGGCGAGGGCGCGCTCATCGCCGCCCTCGATGCCCATCGCACGGGCCGGATGAGCGACATCGTCGCGACCATCCAGTCCGAGCAGGACTCCATCATCCGCAAGCCGCTGTCCGGTGTCGTCGTGGTGCAGGGCGGGCCGGGCACCGGTAAGACGGCGGTCGCCCTGCACCGCGCCGCCTATCTCCTCTACCAGCACCGGGAGCGGATCGCGAAGTCCGGCGTCCTCCTCATCGGCCCCTCGCCGGTGTTCCTCAAGTACATCGAGCAGGTGCTGCCGTCCCTCGGGGAGACCGGCGCGGTGCTGCAGACCCCGGGCCAGCTCATGCCCGGCTTCGACCTCACTGCCCGCGATCGTCCCGCCGCGGCCGCCGTCAAGGGCGATCTGCGGATGGTGCAGGTCATCGCCCGGGCGGTGAAGAACTATCAGCGGGTCCCGCAGGAGCCGCGCCGATTGCAGGTGGGGCGCCACACCCTCACCCTGACCCCGGAGATGGTGCGCACCGCCCGCGAACGGGCACGGCGCACCGGGTACCCGCACAACCGGGCGCGCACGACCTTCGTCTCCCAGGTGCTCCGGCAGCTCGCTCCGGCGCTCGCCGACTCCATGGGGATCTCCGCCGACGAGGAGCGCATGCCCGAGCTCCTCGAAGAGCTGCGCGGCGCCGCGGATGTGCGGGTGGCGATCAACCTGTGCTGGCTGCCGCTCACCCCGCTCGGCGTCCTCGACGCTCTGCTGTCCAAGCCCCACAAGCTCGTCGCGGCCGCCCACGGCCTGCTCGACTACGAGCAGATGGCGCTGCTGCGCCGGTTCAAGGGCGCCTCGCCGACGGTCGATGACGTGCCGCTGCTCGACGAGATCGCCGAGCTCATCGGCGGCTGGGCGGAGTCCGCGTCGGCCCCGCGGGCCGACACCGAGTACGCCGAGGCGGTGATCGAGATGACCGGCACCCAGGGCATGGTCTCCGCCGCGGATCTGGCCGAGCGCTACGACTCCCGCGACCCGCATCTCACCGTCGCCGAGCGCGCCGTCGAGGACCGCGAATGGACCTACGGGCACCTCGTCGTCGACGAGGCGCAGGAGCTCAGCCCGATGCAGCTGCGACTGCTGTTCCGCCGGGTGCCGAGCAAGTCGGCGACACTGGTGGGCGACCTCGCGCAGGCGAGCTCAGTCGATCCCGATCGCACCTGGGCCTCAATGCTCCAGCCGCACGTCGGCGACCGCTTCGCACTCGAGCAGCTCACCGTGTCGTACCGGACGCCGGGGCGCATCATGGTGCTCGCCAACCGGCTGCTGCGCGATTACTTCCCGGATCTCGCCGTGCCCTCGCCTGCCCGCGAGGGCACGTGGGAGCCGCAGATCGAGGTGCTCGGCGATGTCGCCGCGGTGTGCGCGGGACTGCCGGGCATGATCCGGGAGGAGCTCGCACTGCTCGGCGGCGGGCGGGTCGCGGTGATCGCGACGGCCGGGCACGGGGAGCTCATCGAGCACGCGCTGACCCAGGACGGCGGGGTGGACTTCGGACTCGGTCCCGCCGGCATCGACCACACCGTCGCGGTGCTCACTCCGTACGAGGCGAAGGGGCTCGAGTTCGACAGCGTCATCATCGTCGAGCCCGCCTCGATAGCCCCTGCCGGTGATCCCACGGGGATCGGCGAGCTCTACGTGGCCCTCACCCGGTCGACCTCGCGGCTGCGCGTCGTCGGGGCGGAGCCGTCCGTGCTCAGCCCGTACCTCACCCGCTGACCGCGGACGGGGCCTGCCGGGTCACCTGAGCGGGTACGTGGCCTGCCCGGTCACCCGGATCGCTGTCCCGTCCGCAGCGTGAGATTGCACGAAATTGCGGATCCGCTCTCCTTGGTGTCAAGGGGTTGTTGCAACGAGGTGTTCGTTCAGGGCTTGAGCTGGGGTTTTCCATTTCAGAGTCTTGCGGGGGCGGGCATTGAGCTCGGCGGCGACAGCATCGAGCTCGGCCTGGCTGA
>NZ_JALLGN010000010.1:0-125527 GCF_023072605.1 Brevibacterium sp. R8603A2 | reverse complement strand
ACTCGGTGTACAAGGCCGAACTGATCGACCGGCGGGAGTGGTCGGGAGTGATCGAAGTGATGGCCGAGACGTCGAAGTGGGTGGCTTGGTACAACCACGTCCGACTGCATTCGGCGCTGCACTACCGACCGCCGATCGAGGCGCATTCTGATTGGATCAAACAGCAGACCACTACAGGCGTGGCCGCATAGGAAACCAAGAAAAGAAGCCTCTACCAAACCCAGGGCTTGACAAACTGCTCCGCCGCATGACCACGATTCCGCCACCCCACCCGGACCCCGATCTCGCCGACCGTCATGTCCGACTCCCGCAACAGCCGAGCCATCTCCCGCACCCGCAACCGAGCCAGCAACATGATCGGCGGGACGCCGAACTGCTCCACGAACAGGCCCCCGAGCCGCGACGGCGACAGATGGGCATCCTGTGCGAGTTCGGCCAAGGTCCACCGGTGAGCGAGATCAGCTCGCATCCGAATGACCGTGTCACGGATCTCTGTCCTGGTAGGGCCGAGGCCAGAGTGCTCTGTGGCCGTCATCGGGGCAACTCGCTTCGCTGTCCACAGCACGGGCATTCCAGGCTTGCTCGTTGGGTCGCGGTACGTCGATACGCGGATGGGCTGACCCCGACGATGGTGGTGAACTGTCGTGCGGCGTGGCCGCGGCTGCGCCACCCGACCTGTGTCATGGCGACACCGACCGGAAGATCAGTCTCTATCAGGAGCTCGGCCAGTCTGTGGGCGCGAAGGTGAGCCAGGTACTGGATGGGAGGCATCCCGAAACGTTGGCTGAAGGCCCTGCCCAATTGTGACGTGGACAGGTGCACGAGGTCGGCAAGGTCACGAAGTCGCCAATCCCGTCCGGGGTCTTGAGCGAGGAGCCGTGCTGCATGGTGTACGGCTGTCTCGGTCCAGCACGTATGGCTGGGTGTGGTCTCGTCCGGGCAGACTCGCCACGAGGGGTCGATGCTCATCGCCGCCGCCTTCCTGAGGACGACTGCGTGCGGTGGGGCGGTGGCGAGGAGCCTGTGGTCTTGAACAAGTCCACCCATGCCTCGACGGGCAGGTCCTTCGGCAGTCCGGCAGCGTTCACGCCCTGGCGTGTCAGCCACGCCTGTGCCGCCTGTGGCGAGCCGAGCGAGGTGTTGCGTGCGAGGATCTGGGCCAGCCCACGTCCGGGACCGGTGTAGACGCGGTGGACCAGGGCGTGGAACTGGCGTCGCCGCGCCGGGGGCAGCAGCGGGTGTTCGCGGCGGTGGATGGTGAGGATTCCGCCGTCGACGCCCGGACGTGGGGTGAACGCGCGAGCGGGAACACGACTGTGCAACGTGAAGGTGAACCAGGGCGCCCATTGCGCGGTCATCATCGTGGCACCGCCGACGCCCGCTCTGCGCCGCGCAACTTCCCATTGCACGAGCACGATTGCATCGGTCCATGCCGGGGCATGCAGGATGCGTCGCAGCATGGCCGTGGTCTGGTGAAACGGCAGGTTCCCGACGAGCACATGCGCCGATGTTGGAAGCCGGTAGTCCAGGAAGTCGTCGGCGACGACCTCCACGTGCGACGGCAACCGCTCGGCCAGGCGTTGGGCGAGCCGGGTGTCGATCTCGACGGCTGTCACCGGTGGCCCGAGCTGGGCCAGCGGGGTGGTGAGTGCTCCGTCACCGGGGCCGATCTCGATGATCGGGCCATCGGTGGCGGCCACGAGCCGGGTCATCGTGGCAATGATGGATGGGTCAGTCAGGAAGTTCTGGCCGTGCTCATGACGGCCACCTCGATAGATAGGCACTGTTTGCTCCGTGGTTGTTGCGGAGCCGGGCACGCTGAAAGAGCCGCCCGGCCGTGATCACCGGGGCGGGAGCAACAACCTGTGGAGGGTGCTCGCCGCTGTTAGCGCTGCGCAGACGCAGCGAAGCAGTGCCGTAAACCAACATGCCAACCAGCGTAGGTCACCCCACCGCCACTCGGCGACCCAATAACCCGTCCATGCGTCAAAGACGCGCAGATCCGTATCACCACAGGCCAGAACCGACTTGCAGGCCGTCCGTGCCCGACGAACCTCCACCTCCGCGAGTGATCCCATAGAGCTGCCACGCGTCTTGCAGATCGAGGACTGGCGCCCCCTGGGTGCCCCGATGATGCTGCACCGGGTGGTCGCTGAAGATGGCTGCATCGACCGGAACCGACCTGGTCGGCACCTCGATCTGCAAGAGGCGTGACGTTGCTGAGCTGAGAACGAGACGAAGAGCTGTATTGAGCTTCCTGCACACCAAGTCTGAGGGGATACTCCTCTTGGAGCCCGCACAATGCCTGCAACGAAGTCGCCGGAGTGCCTGCTGGTGATGAAGCTGCACGTCTCCCGGGATGAACGTGACATCGAAGACGCCGCGGGGCTGTTCGTCCGGCTCGACTACACCACCGCACAAGACTGTATCGACGTCCTAACGGCCACCAACCCGGTGGGTCAATTGCTGTTCAGGCCCGCTACGTCGCCGAAGACATCGCAGGCTGCGTCAAAGTTCCGCGCGTCGGCGAAGGCGATGCGCCACCGTTGACCGCGGGGCCAACCGTGCTCCGGGAGCCGGTCTGGCTCGTGGACGAAGTCCGGCAACGGCGGACGACGGTCCGGGCTTCTGTCGGGCTGCGTCGCGATCGGAGGATTGGTCACTCTGGCCCGGTCCCTAGCCGGGGTCAGCCTCGTTTCAGCCATGAGGCGTAGAAGCGCCAAAGCTCATCGACGCAAACCGTTCGGGAAGCTCCCGAACGCGTCTTGGCGTGCACATCCGCGAGCGTACATCGAAGCTGCTGCAGCGTTGAGCAGGGCAGCTGCTTCCTGCCTTCACAACTTCGGAGGGCACGATGGCTCCTCCGTAGTTCACCAGAACGCGGTACTTCTTCTCCCATGGTTCTGTTGATCAGTGCACTGTTGAAACAATCAAGACGCTCCGAGTGGTCCGTCTCCTGACCACCACCACAGCGATACCCCTGTTGCCAACTCCAACTCTGATGCTAGGCGGGCGTGAGATGTCACTGCTGGAAACCTAGCGTGTGCGCCAGGCAGAGTCGGTGACGCCTCGGCATGTCATGCCCTAGGTCAGAAGTTCGGATGTGCCGGATCGTGCGATAGAGAACTTCAAACACGCTGAGGCGGATCAATCTGTTAGACTCGGAACGTGATGACGATGAGAGGAGAGTTTTGATGGGGTTCGAGGTGTTCGACAAGCGCATGGCGCCGCTGGCGAAGGCTCCAAGCGTGACGATCCAGAAGAGAGGTATCTTCTCGATCAATCGCGTAGCTCACAAGCTGATTGAAGAGCCGGAGACGGTGGAACTGTTGTTCGACAAGGAGAACAAGGTTATCGCTCTGCGCCCTTCAAAGGAGCCTCACGCGTACTCGATTCGTCCGCAGTCGTCGCGGGACACTGGCCAGGTCATCTTGTCAGCAACCGCTTTCACTCAGTATTACGACATCGACACAAGCGTCAGCCGACGGTACAAGCCGTATGAGCAGGACGGCATGCTCTGCATCGATCTGACGGGGCCGAGTGCGGAGGTGCGTGGCAACCGTGCCAAGCGTGTAGAGCCAGCGGACTCAGAGGAGCCCGATGCGCGCTAGCTATAGAAGACTCTGGCCCGACCCCGGTGGTGCGGGATCAGGCCAGTACCGGCCCGAGGGCGCGGTGATGACTTGCTCAGTCACCTCTAGCGTACCGAAGTTTCCTGAGACGCGCTGTCTCTGCTTCTTCCTCGGGCTCCAAACCCAGGGAAGGAGGGCGTCATGCCCACCATCACCACCCACTACGGGATCACGGGTCCCGTTCCGTTCGTCGATGTGGAGGTCACGGCTGACAACCGTCTCTACGTCGACCCTCATGCGATCCGGCTGCGGAGGACACCCCAGCCGTTCGCCAATCAGGCGCTGGAGTGCGTCGACACGTTCACCCGCCAGGTGACTGACAGCATCATCAAGGGGGCCGGGGCTACCGGCCGTCGGGGCGAAAGGCTGTTGCAGCGTTTCGTCGAGCCATGGGAGACCCGGCTCGGAATGTCTGCAAAGGGCTTCCACGGCCACGGGGGCGCTGACGTCGTCGGCACCTGGATCTGGGACGTGCTCAACAACGACGTGGAAGCGTTGGTTCGCGTTGGGATCCTCAAACAGATCGAGGACCTTCCGCTGTTCGTCGAGGGCGTGGATCGCGACATTACCTCCGACATCACCACGCGCATCATCTTCGGGCCGCTCGCGCAGTTCACCCAGCTGATGATCGACACGTATCCACAGTTCAACTCTGCTGGACACAAGACCCAGGCGTACCGCAAGCAGATCTGGAATCCGATCATCGGTGACTGGGACGAAGCGGACATGACACTCCCGGTGGTGGACGGAAAGCCGCTCGTGCTCGTCCCCCGGGAGTGGGCCCGCCCGACTCTCCTCATGTCCGCTACGCGCTACTACGAGACAAGTGTGTTGTCGTTTGCGCAGTTGGAGCAGGCGGTGAGGGCGTCGGATGGCAGGTTGATCAAGACCCCCAAAGATCGGCTCAAGAAGCAGTCGGGTCTCGGCCGCGGACGTGGCACCAACATGCGTATCACCATGCGGGCCTTCGACAACGCCGAGGATCTGCTCGCCACATTCAAGGCGTTCGTGGCCGAGCGTCTGGATAAGAACGACTCCGACGGACGGTCGGCCGCGTAGAGCACAGTGAAGGCGGTGAGGGTGCAGTAGCCGCCGGCATCCTCACCGCCGATACCTTGTCGCCGCAGCCTGTTCGGTGCGACGCACCGCCCGCCCAGGCTTACGAGTTCTTCGTCTGCTCCCATACCGTCACCCGGTGCACGCCGAACCGCTTCGCGATCGACAGGACGCTCTCTCCGTTGGTGCGGGCGGTTCGGATTGCGTCCACTTCTTCCGGCGTCAGTGGTGTTCGGGACCGTCGCGTTGGGTTCGAGACCGCCCCCGGCTCGGGCTCAGTCACCAACGGCCGTGCGCTCACGATGCCCGGTTTCGCCTGCTCCCACGCGGCACTCAGTCGCTCCAGCCGCTCCCACGTGTTCGGGCTGAGTCCACCGGCGTCCACCGTAGTGAACAGCAGAACGGCCCCGCCAACGGCGGGGTCTTTCTCATTCCCCGACCGTTCGCAGCTCGCACCGTCATCCCCCGGAGGAGCATCTCCATGACCGATCTTCTCGATTCCGCGAGCACGCTGCTGGGCTATGGCGCGCTGCTCCTCCCCGGCCTGCTCCTCCTCGGGGTGTGCTTCTGGCTGGCGCGTGCGGACCGCGACCCGCTCCTGCGCATCGTCGTCCTCATCTGCGACGCGATGACTCCCACCCGGCTGTGGGAGTTCGGACTCGTGGGCGACTTCGTGCCTGGCTGCGCATGACCGACGACCCTGTGGTGCTCGTGGCATTCGGTCTCAGCAGCATCCTCCTGGTCCTCGCCACCCTGCGCGACACGCGCCTGCGGTCGCTCGTGCAGTGGGGGACGCCGAATCCCAGCACCCTCGGGCTGTGCATCCTCGGCGGGATCCTCGCCGCGGCTCCCATCCTCGCGGTGTCGGCCGCAGCTCCGCTGGAGGAGCGCGGCGGCGCGGTCGCTCTCGGCGTGCTCCCCGCCCTGGCGTTCATGGCGCTGGCCGGCAACCTCGGCGAGGAGGTGTTCTTCCGGGGCTACCTGCAGGGGCGGCTCGAGACCGCCATGCCGGCCGTGCGTGCCGCGCTGCTGTCGGCCGTCATCTTCGCGGCCTGCCACGCCTACCTCGCCACCACCGTGACCGACGTCGGATGGCCGCTGCTGGCATTCACCCTCTGGGAGGGTCTGATCTGCGCGTTCCTCCGCCTGCGCCGAGGCGTCATCCCGGCGGCGATCGCCCACGGCCTCGCGATCTTCCTCCTCAGCAGCGGGCTGGTCTGACGCAAGAGGCCTGCCGGGGTGCGCCGCGGGCACGGCAGTGCTCCTCGGGCCGACGGCGTTGGCCGCCGGCCCTCGGCACGGGGTCGATCGTCAGCGGGATCGCGCGAGTATATCGCGCGCTATACTCGGGTCATGGAAGACCTCAGATCTCGTCGAGTGCAGGCGGGACTCACCCAGGCGCAGCTCGCCGAACGTAGCGGTGTGCCGCAGCCGAACATCGCCGCCTACGAGCGAGGCCGGCGCCGCCCCTCAGCGGCCACCGTCGAGCGCCTGGACTCGGCACTGCGACCTTCCGCTCGCGCCGCTCTGGCCCACCATCATGACGCGATCCTGACCGTGCTCAGGGAGCACCGTATGAGCAATCCCCGGGTGTTCGGTTCCGTCGCCCGCGATGAGGATCATCCTGGCAGCGACATCGATCTGCTCGTCGATGCAGAGCCCGACCTGGACCTGCTCGACATCATCGATGCCGCAGAGCTGCTGGAGGAGCTGCTGGGCAGAGGCGTGGACATCATCACCTCGCGCTCGCTCCGTGCTGATCACGAGATCGCCCGCGCTGCGGTGGCATTGTGAACCCACCGCTGACCGCTGGGATCCGCCGCGGACTCGAGGACATCATTCGGCTGTGTCGTCGCGCGGAGGCGCTGGCGGCCCGGGGCCGGGAGTGGTACGACAGCGACCCTGAGCTGGGCGTACCGCACCTCGCGGCAGACTCCCTCGTACTCAAGCTGGGAGAAGCGGTCCGCCGACTGCCCGAGGACTTCCTGCGCGACCGTGCCGAACAGCCCACCTGGCGCCGTGCCGTCGGGATGCGAAACCGGCTCGCCCACGAATACGACGCGGTCGACTACGAGATCGTGTGGCAGGTTATCTCGGTGCACGCCGCCGACCTGCGTCGCCACGTCGAAACCCTGCTCGAGGATCGCGAGGACGACCCGGATCAGTAGTCGGCTGATCCGGCAGTCCCGTTCGGTTCGCTTGTCGGTCTCACCCTACCGGCGGGTTCGGACACGGGTGGTCCGGCGCCCGGTCCGGATCAGCCCCGGCCCGCCCCGCGTGCTCGACCAGATGCTCCGCTACCGCCTCCGGCGCACCGTCCACACCCCGCGGAAGCCGGGGAAGGCGTTGACGTCGACGACGACCGGGCCGCGCGGGCCGATGACCCCGTCGACGCCGGCGAGGTGCATCCCGAGGCCGGCCGCTGCATGCCGGGCGAGGGCGGCGAGATCACCGTCTACGGCGAAGGGTTCACCTTCGGTGGTGTGCTCGTGGTCGAGAGTCGAGGGCTTGAGCAGCCCGCTCACCCACCGGCGACGTAGGCCTTGCGGTCTCTCCCGTCGTGCTCGATCCAGTCCTCGACCAGCTGGGGGCCGTCCATCGGGGGATCCGCAGGCAGCGGGTCCGACAGCACACCGCGCCTTCTCCCACCGCCGTGGACGGCCTTGACGACGACGCGGCGGTTGCGGGAGTCCGCGAACACCTCGGTCCAGGATCCCCGCACATCACCGCCCAGCGGCGGCGAATGCCGCGATCAGGTGCCGCGACTCCTCATCGAGTGACATGCATCACTTCTATCGGTGCGGATGGAACCCGTCAAGCGTTCGGGCATGCGCCGCCCACAGTCCTCACGTCCCGCAGAAGGTCCGGTAGGGTGCGAAGTCCTCGGGCGCCGGCAGCGCGTACCGCTCGAGACCCGGGCGCTCGGTGTACGGATCCGTCACCACCTCGAGGAGCCGGGTGAACGGCTCCATGTCCCCGGCCTCCCCGGCGGCGAGCGCCTCCTCGACGAGGTGGTTGCGAGGGATGTAGACCGGGTTGACCCGCCGCATGAGCGCGGTATCCGGATCGAGCCCCTGCCAGGTCGCGAGCCAGTCGACGAACTCGGGGACGTCGGCGAGCATCTCGGTGACGACGCTCGCGTCGGCACTGCCCTGGCCTGCACGACTCGCGTCAACACCGCCCGCCTCGGGGCCGCCGCCGGCACTGCCCGGACCAGCCTCACCCGCGTCCGCCAGACCCCGGAAGAATCCCGTGTAGTCCACCCGGTGGTCCCGGAGCATGAGGAGGATCGCGTTGATCGCCTCGCCCGCGGACTCCTCGGACACCGCGTCCCGGAACCCGAGCTTCTCCCGCATGCCGGCCGTCCACGCCGCGCTGTAGCGGGCGCGGAACCCGCCGAGCACCTCCTGCGCGACCGCGATCCCCGCCTCCTGGGCCTCACCGAGCAGGGGGAGGAGCGCCTCGGCGAACCGGGCGAGGTTCCATTCGGCGATGAGCGGCTGGTTCGCATACGCGTAGCGCCCGCCGGTGTCGATCGAGCTGTACACGGTCGTCGGGTCGAAGGCGTCCATGAACGCGCACGGACCGTAGTCGATCGTCTCCCCGGAGATCGTCATGTTGTCGGTGTTCATCACCCCGTGGATGAATCCCACGAGCATCCACCGCGCCACGAGCTCCGCCTGCGCCGCGACGACGGCCTCGAACAGGCCGAGGTAGGGGTCGGCGGCCGCGCGTGCCTCCGGGTGGAGCCGGTCGATCGCGTGATCGGCGAGCCGGCGCAGCAGCGCGTCGTCGCCGGACAGCCGGGCGAACTGGAAGCTGCCCACCCGAACATGACTGCGCGCGACCCGGGCGAGCACCGCACCGGGCAGCGCCCGTTCGCGGCGCACCCAGCCGCCCGTCGCGACCACCGCGAGCGCCCGCGTGGTGGGGATCCCCAGTCCGTGCATCGCCTCGCTCACGAGGTGCTCCCGCAGCATCGGCCCGACCGCGGCGAGCCCGTCCCCGCCGCGAGCGAAAGGCGTGCGCCCCGACCCCTTGAGATGTATGTCGAGCAGTTCTCCGCCGGGCCCCGCCGCCTCGCCGAGCAGCAGGGCCCGCCCGTCGCCGAGGCGCGGGTTGAGCGTCCCGAACTGGTGCCCGGTGTAGGCCTGGGCCACCGGCTGCGTCCCGGCCGGCGGCGCGGTTCCCGTGAGCAGACCGAGTCCGGCACTCGAGCCGCCTCCGTCCGGGCCGCGCAGCGCCTCCGGGTCGAGGCCGAGCTGCGCGGCCAGCGGATCGTTGAGGACGAGGAGTCGGGGCTCGGGCGGCTTCGCGGCCTGCCACGGCACCGCGAGCTCCGGCAGCTCGTCGGCGAAGCGGTGGGAGAGCGTGATGCCTGCGTCCGCGCCGGTCACAGCAATCCCTCCTCCGTCAGCCAGTCCCCGGCGATCGTCGACGAGGGCAGCTCGTCGGTGACGCTGCGTGCGTTGAGATCCCGGAGCACCTCGGTGGTGAGCGCCGCGCTCACCTCGTCGACGACGGCTGCTGCGTCCTCGGACACGTTCTCGCCGGCGATCGGCACGACCTGCGAGGTGAGGAACAGTCCCTCCGGGTCCTCGAGGACGACGAGGTCGTTCTCGGTGATCGACGGGTCGGCGGTGTAGACGATCGCGAGCTGGATGTCGCCGTCCTCGAGCGCCTTGACGGTGAGCGGACCGCCGCTGTCCTCGATCGGGGAGAAGCCGACGTCGATCCCGTAGGCCTCCTTGATGCCCTGCGGTCCGTTCGGCCGGTTCTCGGCCTCCGAGTTCGCGCCCAGCGTGAGGTCCTCGTCGACCTCGGCGAGGTCCGCGATCGTGGTGAGATCGTGCTGCTCGGCGAACTCGCGGGTGACGACGTAGGAGTCCTGGTCGGTCGCCGGTGCTTGGGCGAGGGCGCGCAGGCCGTCGGGCATGGCCTCCTGCAGGGCGCTGTAGACCTCCTCGCCCTGGCGCGCCGGGGTGTCGGACTCCCAGTACTGGAGGAGCGGGCCGGAGTACTCGGGGAACAGATCGATCTCCCCGGCCTCGATCTCCGGCAGGTACACCTCCCGCTGCCCGATCTGGTACTGCCGGTCCACGGACTCGCCGGCAGCCTCGAGGGCCTGGGCGTAGGCCTCGGCGATGATCTCGTTCGAGTAGTAGGCCTGCGAGCCGATGACGATCGTGTCGCCGCCTCCGCCGCCGGTGCCCCCGGAGCCCGTGGTGTCCTCGGCGAGCGGGTCGCCCCCGCACGCGGACAGGGTGAGCAGGCCGGCGGCGGTGAGCGCGGCGAGCAGGGTGAGCGGTGTGCGATTCATGAGGAGGTCCTCTCCGGTGCGGGATGGGCGATGCGGGTGCGGGCGAGGCGCTGGGCGGCGCCGAGCAGGAGTTCGAGGAGGAGGGCGATGACGGCGACGAGGAGCGCACCGGCGAGCATCTGGTCGTACTCGCGGGACTTGAGCCCGGAGAACAGGTAGCGGCCCAGCCCGTAGTCGGCGGTGTAGGCCGCCAGCGTCGCGGTCGCGACGACCTGGAGGGTCGCCGCACGGAGCCCGCCGAGGAGCACGGGGGAGGCCAGCGGTACCTCGACCCGGAGGATGACCTGGGCGGGGCTCAGCCCGATCGCGCGGGCGGAGTCCGGGATGATCGGGTCGATCGACTGCACCCCGGCGTAGGCACCGGCGAGCAGGGAGGGCACGGCGAGGACGACGAGGGCGAGCAGCGGCGCCTCGAGTCCGATGCCGAGCGCGAGGCCGAACAGGGTGAGCAGGCCGAGCGTGGGGATCGCGCGGGCCGCGCCGGTGAGCGCCCCCACGACCCCGGCGCCCCGGCGGGTGTGGCCGATGACGATCCCGGCGGGCATCGCGAGGACCGCGGCGATGAGCACTGCGAGGAACGAGATCCACAGGTGCTCGACGATCCGCACACCGACGGCGTTCGGGCCCGTCCAGTGCGCGGGATCGGCGAGCCAGGCGAGGGCGTCGAGGAAGAGGTTCATGGGCGGCTCCCCGCTCCGGCGGCCCGACGGTGGGTGCCGCGGCCGGCCTTCGTGCGCGCCCACGGGGTGAGCGCCTGGCCGAGGAGCAGGAGGAGGCCGTCGAGCACGAGCGCGAGGACGACGGTGGCGAGCACCCCGGTGACGACCTCGGCCGTGATGCCGCGCTGGAAGCCGTCGGTGAGCAGGGAGCCGAGGCCGGGCACCCCGATGAGCGCACCGATCGTCACGAGGCTCACGGTGCTCACCGTGACCACCCGCACGCCGGAGAGGAGCACGGGCACCGCGAGGGGCAGGTCGACCCGCCAGAACACGCTCGAGCGCGAATGGCCGAGCGCGATCGCCGCATCGCGGGTGCGGGCGTCGACGGCGGCGAAGGCGTCCGCGGCGGTGCGGACGAGCAGCGCGACGCCGTAGACGGTGAGCGCGACGATCATGGTCGCCCGCGAGCGCAGGGGCAACCCGAGCACGGCGGGGATGATGATCAGCAGCGGCAGCGCGGGGATCGCGTACATGAGCGAGGCGGCTCCGAGCAGCGGGGACCCCAGGCGCGGGCGGGAGAACGCGAGGCGCCCGATCGGCACTGCGATGAGCACGCTGAGGAGGATCGCGGGGATGCTGAGCACCAGGTGGGCGCCGGTGAGATCGACGACCTGGGGCCAGTTGTTGGCCAGCCAGTTCATACCGGCTTCTCCGTCGCAGTCATTCGAGGACCCCCACCGGCCGCCCGGTGGCGTCGATCGCGATGGTGCGGCCGTCGACGACCTCGGTGCGCAGCTGCCGCTCGCCGCGGTCGGCGCCGATGAAGCCCCGGAGGAAGTCGTCGGCCGGGGCGGCGAGGATCTGGGCGGGGGTGCCCTGCTGGGCGATCCGACCGCCGTCGCGGAGCACGACGACCTCGTCGCCGAGCCGGAACGCCTCGTCGATGTCGTGGGTGACGAAGAGGATCGTCTTGCCGAGCTCGGACTGGAGGCGCAGCAGCTCGTCCTGGAGCTCGCGGCGCACGATCGGGTCGACGGCGCCGAACGGCTCGTCCATGAGGAGGATGTTCGGATCCGCGGCGAGCGCCCGGGCGACCCCGACGCGCTGCTGCTGGCCGCCGGAGAGCTGGCCGGGATAGCGGATGCCGATCGCCGGGTCGAGGCCGACGCGGCGCAGCAGCTCGCCGGCCTCGTCGCGGGCCTGCTTCTTCCCCTGCCCCCGGAGGACGGGCACGGTGGCGACGTTGTCGAGCACGGTGCGGTGGGGGAGCAGGCCGCCGTGCTGGAGCACGTAGCCGATCGAGCGGCGCAGCTGAACCGGGTCGACGCTCTGCACGTCCGTGCCGTCGATGAGCACCCGACCGCTCGTCGGCTCGACCATCCGGTTGACCATCCGCATGAGGGTGGTCTTGCCGGAGCCGGACGAACCGACGAGCACGACGGTGCGGTGCGAGGGGATGGTCAGCGAGAAGTCCGTCACGGCCGCGGGCGCACCGGGATAGGTCTTGGAGACGGATTCGAACTCGATCATGGCGCCACCGCCCGGGGGTTGTCGACTGGAGCGCCGGCGGGCCGAGGGCGGGGAACTCGCCCTCCCCGGTCATCCGGCTCGGTTGCGGCAAGTCTACGTGACGGAGCCGGGGAGAACAGAGGGGGTCCGCTCGACCGCTCAGGCGCCGAGGCCGTCGACGAGGATGCGGTAGACGTCGTCGGCGGCAGTGTTTTCGTCGACCCCGCGGGCGATGAGCTCCATCCCGGCCCCGATCATGCCCTGTACCAGGGGCGCGCGTCGGTGGGCCTCCTCGATCCCGAGGTCCTCGATCTTCTGGCCCCAGCTCTCGATCGCGACGAGCGCGAGGAGCTTGACGGTGATCTTCGTGTCGTTTACCTCGCTGCCGATCGGGTGCTGGAGGCTGACGAGGAGCGCGCCGGTGATGAGCATCGTCCACGCGCCGTGCATGAGCGGGGCGACGATCCGGGCCCGCGCCTCCCGCATCGCGAGTGACTGCATGATCACCCCGCCGAGCAGTGCCGCGATGCCGATGAAGTGCACGACGGGGATGACGTTCTCGAGAATCTCCAGGCCTGCCAGCTTGCTGACACGGTGTCGGATCGATCGATTTCCCGACACCGTGTCGGACCGCTCGGGCGCGCAGTGTGATGCCCTGGCCTCCGAGCAAACGTTCTGCTAGGCTCAGCGCACCACTGCATGGTTCCGAAGGAGTACCCATGACGCGCACCGACTGGCCCGCCGGACGCGGCGACCGCGCCGCTTTCACCCGGACCCACGGGGAGGAGCGCGCCGCGCGCTTCCTCACCGCGTTCCACGAGGGGGACCCCGTCGGCGACGCCCTGTTCACGGCCGACGTCCCCCGGGCCGCGCTCATGCGGCAGCTCCGCAGCGCGCTGCGCGCCGGGGAGGCCGCACCTGGTGACGCGCCCCAGGTCGCGGCCTTCCTCGACGACATGCGCGCGGCGGTGAGCGATGCGGACTGGGAGCAGATCGAGCGCGGCCGCCGGGTGTACCTCTCGATCCCCGTCCTCACGCACTCCGTGGCGCTCGGCCCCGGCTCGCTCGTCAACACTTACTCGAGCCCGGCGATCTCCACCGTGCTCGTGGGCACCGGTCGGCTCGTCGACGGGGCGCTGCGTCGGCTCATCGACACCCGCAACTGGAACTACCATCTCTATGCCGCCGGCGCGCTCGAGCCGGGCGGCGGCGGCTTCGAGCACACCGGGATGGTCCGGGCGATGCACGCCTACGCGCGCGCCCAGCATCTCGAGCGGCACCCGGACACGGGGGAGTGGGGCCTGCCGATCAATGCGATCGACATGCTCCGCACGTGGTTCGACTTCACCTACATCCCGTACCGCGGTCTGGCGGCCATGGGCTACGACCTCACGGAGGAGCAGATCCGCGACGTCTACGGGATGTGGCAGGTCGTCGGGCGGCTGCTCGGGATCCCCGCCGACCTCCTCGCCGGGCTCGACGACCACGAGTCCTCCGAGCCGATGGTGCAGGCGGTCGCCGCCGTCGCCGGGAAGCCCGACGACGGCTCGCGGGCGCTCGTCGACGCGCTCGTCGGGGCGACCGCCGCGCAGCTCGCGCTCGTCCTCGGTCTCCCCGAGGGGCCGCTCGTGGAGCGGACGCAGGCGCAGATCCGGATCATCCACGGCGACGAGCTCGCCGACTGGCTCGCGATCCCGCGGACCTCGATGCAGGTCGCCGAGCTCCTCCAGGTGCCGGTGGTGAGGCAGCGGTACGACTTCCTCCGGCAGCTGCCCGCTGAGCTCGAGCGGGAGATCGCGACGAACGAGGCGATGCTCACCCATCTCCTCGCCGCGACCGAGGACGGGAAGTCGGCCTACGAGACGGCGCCCGCCGGGGAGGAGACCGCCGCCTGAGCAGACGCGCCGGCTCCCCTCGGACCCGTGGCCGAGGGGAGCCGGTGTCGCGTGCGGTTCAGGCGGTGACCTGGCGCTTCGAGGAGATCACGCCGGTGTTGAAACCGGCGAGGTGAAGGCCGCCGTGGAAGCGGGCGTGCTCGATCTTCGTGCACCGGTCCATGACGACCTGCAGACCGCCGGCCTCCGCGATCGCCGCGGCCTCCTCGTTCCAGGAGCCGAGCTGGAGCCACAGAGTCTTCGCCCCGATCTCCACGGCCTCCCGGGCCACCCCGGGCAGGTCGTCGTGTCTGCGGAACGCGTCGACGATGTCGGGGACCTCGGGCAGGTCGGCGAGCGAGGGGTAGACGGGGTGCCCGAGGATCTCGTCGAGCACCGGGTTGATGAAGTACACCCGGTACGTCGAGGAGGACAGCAGATAGGTCGCCACGAAGTTCGAGGCGCGCGAGGGCTTGTCCGATGCCCCCACGATGGCGATCGACTCCGCGTCGCGGAGGATCCGCAGGCGTTCGGTGGCGCTGGGTCCCACCCAGGTGCGGGTCTCGATCATCGTGCGTCCTCTCGTTCCAGTCCGGTCGCGGCGGTGAGCGCCTGATCGAAGTCCCAGATGATGTCCTCGACGTCCTCGATGCCCACCGACAGTCGGATGAGATCCTCGTGGACGCCGCCGGAGGCGAGCTGCTCGGCGGTGAGCTGCTGGTGCGTGGTCGACGCCGGGTGGAGCACGAGGGTGCGGGCGTCGCCGACGTTGGCCAGGTGGCTGGCGAGCTGCGTGGCCTCGATGAACCGGGCCCCGACCTCGCGCCCGCTGAGCTCCGCGGTCGCGGTGACGCCGAAGGAGAACACCGGGCTCGTGCCCTTGGGCAGGTACTTCTGCGCGCGCTCGTAATGCGGGTGCGAGGGCAGGCCGGCGTAGTTGACGTAGGACACGCGGGGGTCGGAGTCGAGCCATTCGGCGACGGCCCGCGCGTTCGCCAGGTGGGCGTCGAGGCGCTGGGGGAGGGTCTCCACGCCCTGGAGGAGCTGCCAGGCCGACTGCGCGGAGAGGCTCGGGCCGATGTCGCGCAGCTGCTCGGAGCGCAGCCGGGTGAGGAACCCGAACTCGCCGAAGTTGTCCCACCACGACAGGCCGTTGTACGAGGGCACCGGCTCGGTCATCGCCGGGAAGCTGCCGTTGCCCCAGTCGAAGCGGCCGGACTCGACGACGACGCCGCCGAGCGTGGTGCCGTGGCCGCCGAGGAACTTCGTCGCCGAATGGATCACGATGTCCGCGCCGTGGTCGAACGGCCGGCACAGGTAGGGCGGGGTGAGCGTGGCGTCGACGACGAGCGGGATGCCGGCTTCGTGGGCGATCTCCGCGAGCGCCTCGAGGTCGCTGATCTCACCGGAGGGGTTGGCGACGAGCTCGCAGTAGAGCGCCTTGGTCTCCGGGCGGAGGGCGGCGCGGTAGTCGGCCGGGTCGGTGCCGGGGACGAACGTCGTGTCCACCCCGAACCGGCGCAGCGTGACGTCGAGCTGGGTGACGGTACCGCCGTAGAGCTGGGAGGAGGCCACGATGTGGTCGCCGGCCTGGGTGAGCGCGGCGAAGGTGATGAACTCCGCCGCCATGCCCGAGGCCGTGGCGACCGCTCCGATCCCGCCCTCGAGCGCGGCGATCCGCTCCTCGAACGAGGCGACCGTCGGGTTGCCGATCCGAGAGTAGATGTTGCCGTACTTCTGCAGCGCGAAGAGGTTCGCGGCGTCGGCGGCGTTCTGGAACACGAACGAGGTGGACTGGTAGATCGGCACCGCCCGGGAGCCGTGCATGGCGTCGGGGGTGCCCCCGGCGTGGAGCGCCAGGGTGCGGAAGCCGAACTGATGATCTGACATCGGGTGGGGGCCTCTTCCGGTTGGTCGGTGGTGATTGGGAGTCTGGTTCAGCGGGAGCCGGTCGTGCTCGGGTGTCCCACGATCCGAGCGATCCCGTCGATCGCCTCGGGGTTCTGGAGCGAGGTGGTGTCGCCCAGCGCCGTGCCCTCGAAGAGCTGGGTGAGGAGGCGGCGCATGATCTTCCCCGACCGGGTCTTGGGCACCTCGGGCACGGGGATGACCCGCTGCGGCCTGGCGACGGGGCCGATCTCCCGGGCCACGTGGGCGCGCAGCTCCGCCTCGACCTCGGCCGGCGGCCGCGTGCGTGCGGCTTCGCTGAGGACCACGTAGGCGATCGCGGCCTGCCCGGTGAGCGGATCCGCGATCGGCGCGGAGCCGGCCTCGACGACGTCGGGATGGGCGATGAGCGCGGATTCGAGCTCGATCGTCGAGAGCCGGTGGCCGGAGACGTTGATGACGTCGTCGACGCGCCCGAGCAGGGTGATGTCCCCGTCCGCATCGCGCCGGCCGCCGTCGCCGGAGAAGAACCAGCCGCGCTCGCCGAAAGCCCTCCAGTACGAGTCGAGGTAGCGCTGCGGGTCGCCCCACACGGTGCGCGCCATCGACGGCCCGATCCGGTCGACGACGACATACCCCTGCTCGCCGTCCGGGGTGTCCGCACCGGTCTCGTCGACCACCCGGGTCGACACGCCGGGCAGGGCGCGGGTCGCGCAGCCGGGCTTCGGGGCGCTCCCGGACCCGGGATCGAAGCACGGGTCGTGGGGGCGCGGGGACATGATCGTCGACCCG
The DNA here is from genome assembly GCF_023072605.1 of Brevibacterium sp. R8603A2. NCBI lineage: Bacteria > Bacillati > Actinomycetota > Actinomycetes > Micrococcales > Brevibacteriaceae > Brevibacterium > Brevibacterium sp. R8603A2. The sequence continues at coordinate 108,798 of NZ_JALLGN010000010.1, read as the reverse complement.
GTCTCCGACTGCCACCACGTGTCGATCACCGGCAGGATGCCGCCGCCGAGCTCGCCGCGCAGCCAGCGCCATGCCTCGGGGTTGATCGATTCCCCGACCGTGCCGAGCAGACGCAGCGATGACAGGTCCCAGGTGTCGGGCAGGCCGTCGGGGAAGTTCCCCATGTGCGAGCGGACGAGGGTGGGGGCGGTGTAGTAGTTCGTCACGCCGTAGCGCTCGATGATCTCGAAGTGGCGGCCCGGGTGCGGGCTGGCCGGGGTGCCCTCGTAGATCACCTGGGTGACGCCGTTGAGGAGAGGGCCGTAGATCTCGTACGTGTGGGCGGTGACCCAGGCGAGGTCCGCGGTGCACCAGTGGACGGTGCTGTCCACCCGGGCGGGGTCGTTGACCGCGGCGAGCTCGTCGTCGACGAGGTCGAAGAGCAGCGCGTGGGTGTAGGCCGTCTGCACGAGGTACCCGCCGGTGGTGTGGACGAGCCCCTTGGGCTTCCCGGTGGTGCCGGAGGTGTAGATGATGAACAGCGGGTGCTCGGCGTCGAAGGCGCGCGGGGTGTGGGTGTCCGGCTGGGCGGCGAGCGACTCGTGCCACCACAGGTCGCGGCCGGCGGTCCACGGGATGTCGTCGCCGGTGCGGGAGACGACGAGCACGTGCTCGATCGCGTTGTCCCCGGCGCATGCGGCGTCCGCGGCGGCCTTGACCGGCACGGCCGCGCCGCGCCGGAACTGTCCGTCGCTCGTGACGAGCACCTTCGCGCCGGTGTCCTCGATGCGGAAGCGCAGCGCCTCGGCGGAGAACCCGCCGAACACGAGCGAGTGGACCGCGCCGATCCGGGCGCAGGCGAGCGTGATGATGATCGTCTCCGGGATCACCGGCAGGTAGATCACCACGCGGTCACCGGGGACGACGCCGAGCGCTTCGAGAGCGTTCGCCGCGCGGGACACCTCCGTGAGGAGCCCCGCATAGGTGTAGGTGCGGCGGTCGCCGGGCTCGCCCTCGAAGTGGAGCGCCACCCGGTCCCCGTGCCCGGCGGCGACGTGCCGGTCGAGGCAGTTGACTGCCGCGTTGAGCGTGCCGCCGGCGAACCACTCGATGCGCGGCACGGTGTACTCGGGGTCGCCGGGTTCGGTGACGCCGGATTCCGGGGCGGGGGCGTCGACTCGACGCGGCTTCTCGAAGGTGTGGGCGGTGTGCCAGGGGGAATCCCAGTCGAGCCGGGCGGCCTGCTTCTCCCAGAATGCGATCCGTGCGGCATCGGACTCCTGCGCCGGGTTCGCATCGGCCCTGGCGACGGGGGAGAGCACGGGGGCAGTCGTCTGGACGGTCATGTCGTCAATTGAGCCGCACGCCCGCGTCACAGCCGCCGCTTGGCGTCACACGCCGTCAGACGGCGTCGTATTCGCGCGTCATATGACGACGTATGACGGACTGTGGCGCGGGTCGCGCGGCGGGAGGTGCGCGCTGTGCTACCCGGTGCGATCGCGGCCGGACGCGTCGTGCGGACCGTGCCTCAGTGCTGCTCTGCGGCACCGGTGGGTGCGGGCTCTCCCGGCGGCCGGGGGCGGTAGACGAGGGTGACGAGGACGACGGAGATGATCATGAGGAGGAACCAGCTCACCATCTTCGACAGCGACACCATCTCCCAGCCGCCCGCCTGGTGCGGGTAGATCCAGGCCCCGGCGGCCGTCCCGATGTTCTCCGCGATCCAGATGAAGAACGCCACCCCGAGGAACGGCAGGAGGATCGGCAGGCTGCGAGCCGGCCGCTCGCGATGGTTCCGGAACAGCATGATGCACCGCCCCCATACGAGGACGACGGCGACCAGCAGCACCCAGCGGGCATCGGGCAGAAAGTGGTGGGTGAAGAAGTTCGCGTAGATGGCCGCCCCGATCACGGCGGTGAGCCACAGCGGGGGATAGCGCACGAACCGCAGGTCGAAGAGCTTGAACACGCGCACCATGTAGGAGCCGACCGCGGCGTACATGAACCCGGTGTAGAGCGGCACCGCGCCGATCGCGAGCACGCCGGCTCCGCCGTACTCCCACGATCCGGCGGCCGTCTTGAACAGCTCCATCACCGTGCCGACGAGGTGGAACAGGACGATCACCCACAGCTCGCGGCCGCTCTCCAGCCGGAGGGCGACCATGAGCACCTGGATCGCCACCGCGATGAGGACGAGCGCGTCGTTGCGGCTGAGCGCCGCACCGTCGGGGTACCACAGGGCGGTGGCGACGAGGGCTGCGAGCATGAGCGCGCCGAACACGCACGCCCAGGCCTGCTTGAGGATGAAGACGAGGAACTCGACCCCGGCCCGGCGGGCGCCTCGGGCCCCGGACTCTGCGGACAGGTGCCGGTGGGCCCAGGCGTCGAGGGCGGCCTCGACCCGGGTGAGGTCGGCGCGCGGATGCTCGGGCCGCTCCCGGGACTCGTCCGTCATCGCTCAGCGCACGACCGAGCGGAGGAGGACGTGGGTGCGGCTGTTGACGATGCCCGGCACCCCGCGGATGCGGCGGAGCACCTCGTCGAAGTTCTGCAGGCCGGTGCACTCGAGCTCTGCGATCAGGTCCCAGCCGCCGTTCGTCGTGTGGAGCGCGCTGATCTCCGGCAGTCCGCGCAGCTCGTGGATGACGCGGTCGGTGGTCCTGCCCTCGACCTCGATGAGGCTCATCGCCTGGAGGCCGCCGCCCTCCGCATCCGTGTCGACCCGCACGGTGTAGCCGACGATGATGCCGGCGTCGGTCAGCCGCTTCATCCGGCTCGTCACGGTGGTGCGGGTGGTGTGGAGGTCCGCGGCGAGCGTCGACACCGGGGAGCGCCCATCCCGGCGCAGCGCCGCGATGAGGCGGCGGTCGAGGTCGTCCATGCGGTACATGGTCAGAGTGTAAACCTGCGGTGCGCACAATGATCGCCCGGTGCGCAGATTTCGGAGGGTCTGCTCATTGTTGCTGCCCTCGGCCCGAACCTGGACTCAGACGGTACTGCGAAAACGGAACGGATCCCTGCAGGGCGCGCCCGTAAACTGCTCCACGGACCGCGGGGTCATCCACCCCGAGGTCGTGGACCATGAGGCCCCGGCCCCGGCCCGCACTCATCCCCATCCCACGCATCATCGTCTGAGCAGGAGGAACCCATGACGGCTTTCGTCGGCGTCGAGAACACGGCCCGCGGGGACACCTACTCCTTCAAGTACGTCAACGGCCACCCCTTCAACCCGGCCCCGCCTTCCAGACCGTCACCGCCTTCGGCGTGCTCGCCGACGTCCACAACGGCTACCCGGTGTTCCTCGGCGAGATGACCCTCGTCACCGCCCTGCGCACCGTCGCGACCTCCGCGATGGTCGCCCGCGCGCTCGCCCGCCCCGACTCCACCCGCATGGCGCTCATCGGCTGCGGCAGCCAGGCCGAGTTCCAGGCACTCGGCATGCGCGCCGCGCTCGGCATCTCCGAGCTCGCCGTGTTCGACACCGACCCGCAAGCGATGGCGAAGCTGCGCCGGAACCTCGAGCCCCTCGGATTCACCATCACCGAGGCCGCCTCCGCCTCCGAGGCGGTCGCCGGCGTCGACGTCATCACCACGTGCATCGCCGACAAGGCCCACTGCGTGGTCCTCGAGGCCGCAGATGTGAAGCCCGGCGTGCACATCAATTCCGTGGGCGGGGACTGCCCCGGCAAGACCGAGCTCGACCCCGCGATCCTCGACCTGGGCGAGGTGTTCGTCGAGCTCCCCGAGCAGACCCGCATCGAGGGCGAGATCCAGCTCCGGGATCCGGACTTCCCCGTCACTGAGATGTGGCAGGTGCTCACCGGTCAGGCCGCAGGGCGCACCTCGCCGCAGCAGGTGACGATCTTCGACTCCGTGGGCTTCGCGATCGCGGACTTCTCCGCACTGCGCTACGTGCGCGACGCGACCGCCGGCACGGCCTACCAGGACGACATCGACCTCGTCGCCGAGCCCGAGGACCCGAAGGACCTGTTCGGTCTCATCGGCGCGCTCTCCCCGGTCGGCTGAGGCCGCTCGGCGGCGGCCCAGCTCCCGTGCTCCGGCCGAGGTCCCGCACCTCGGCCGGGGCACCTCAGTGGCGGGTGATCCGCAGGTAGGTCGTGGCCCTGACCTGCCGCGTGTAGCGCGAGGCCGGCCGCTCGACCTCCAGCCCCGCATCGGTGAGTTCGCTGGTCACCGTGTCCAGCAATGCGGCGTCCTCGACCCCCTCGATCGACACGAGCGGGTAGGCCCGCACCTCCTTCGCCACACGGGCGAGCTCGAGGAGCGAGGCGACGTGGAAGTCCGCGTCGAACATCCCCGCGTAGGTGAAGAGCAGGTGGCTGCTCACCGCGAGGTCGAAGGCGTCGTCGGAGAACGGCAGGTGCGGCAGCGTCGCATCGATGTAGTGCGCCGGACGGGCGTTGAAGTCGTCGAGGAACTGCTGCGCGGAGTGCACGCGTGCCCGGTAGAGCTCCTCGCCGGTGCCGGACTGCTGCCAGTCGAGGCGCTCGCCGTGGGTGCGGGCGAAGTCGGCCCAGCGCTCCACCTCGTGCGCCACCCGGTCCGCGAGCAGGTGGCGGTCTCCGCCGTAGAGCGGGTCGATCGCGAAGGATTCGATGCCGCGGGCCGCGAGCTCCGCCGGAGCGCTCGCGGATCCGCCCGGACAGTCGAGGACGCACTTCCCTGCGAGGTCGTCGATGTCGAGGTCGAACATCGCGATGTACTCCTCGAGCGACCGGGCGGTCACGAGGACGTCGGACATCTGCAAGGGTTCTGTGTCGTATTCGCTCACGTGTGGAGCCTAGCGGAGGAGCAGCACCTGAGCGGAGGTGAGGTGCGTCACGCCGTCTGTGTGGCCGGGTGGAGCACCTCGACCCCGGCCTCCCGGTACTCCTCGAGGAGCGCGGGATCGCACTCATCGGTGACGAGGGTCCATCCGTGGGGCAGACGAGCCCAGGCCGGCACGCTGCGCGGGGCGAGCTTCGCGGCGTCGGCGAGGACGACGGTGCGCCGCGAGCGGGCCGCGACGCGTTCCTTCGTGTACGCCTCGTCCACGGTGGGCTCGCCGACCCCGCAGGCCGGGTCGACGGCGTCGGCACCGAGGAACGCGAGGTCGAAGGAGAAGCGGTCGATGCCCTCGAGCGCGAGCGCCCCGGTGGTGCCGTGGCTGCCGGCGGACAGGCGCCCACCGATGAGCTGCACGTCGACCCGGGGTTCCGCGGCGAGCGCGAGCGCGATCTCGAGCCCGCGCGTGACCACGGTGAGCTCCTGATCGCGTGCCAAGGACTCGACGAGCTGAGCGGTGGTGGAGCCGGCATCGACGAAGATCGTCGCCCCGGCCGGCACGAGCGCGGCCGCGATCCGGCCGATCGCCGCCTTCGCCGAGGTGCGCGCCGCTATCCGCTCGGCGAGCCCGCGCTCCCGGAACGGCGCCACCGAGGTCGCCCCGCCGTAGGTGCGGGCCAGCCGGCCGGAGCGCTCGAGCGCGGCGAGGTCGCGACGGATCGTCGACTCCGACACCCCGGCGTGCACGGCGAGGTCCTCGACGCGGTCGGTGCCGGAGCGCACGAGGCGCAGCAGCCGGTCGCGACGCTCGCGGGTGGCCGAACGGGAGGTCATCGGGGCCGTCCTGCGGTCACCGGGGGAGGTATTCGGCGCGGATGCCGTCGACGTAGGGCGCGTAGCCGACGGCGGCCCGGTAGGCCGAGCGCATGGTGCCGGGATCCGCCTTGCCGGTGCCGGCGATGTCGAAGGCGGTTCCGTGGTCCACCGAGGTGCGGAGGATCGGCAGGCCGACGGTGACGCTGATGGTGCCGTCGAAGTCGAAGGTCTTCGTCGCGATGTGCCCCTGGTCGTGGTACTGGGACAGGATCCCGTCGTAGCGGCCCTGCAGGCCGTGGTGGAACACCGAGTCCGCGGGGATCGGTCCGGCGACCTCGAGGCCCTGGGAGCGCACCCGGTCGACGGCGGGGGTGAGGATCTCGATCTCCTCGTCCCCGAACGCGCCGTTCTCCCCGGCGTGCGGGTTGATCGCGGCGGTGGCCAGCCGGGGGTTCGCCACCCCGTAGACCTCGAGCGCGCGGTGGGCGCGGAGGATAGAGTCGACCTGGGTGTCGACGGTGATCGCGTCGAGGGCCTTCCGCAGCGCCATGTGGCGGGTGGCGAAGAACACCTGGAGGCGGTGACCGGGCACGTGCGTGTTCTCCACGACGAACATCGTGTCCTGCTTGGTCACGCCGGTGAGCTCACCGAGCATCTCGGTGTGCCCGAGGTGCTCCGAGCCGGTCTTCCACACCGCCTCCTTGTTGATCGGCCCGGTGACGATGCCGGCGACCTGCTGGGCCATCGCGGCCTGCGTGGCGACCTCGATCGCGGTGACCGCCGCGCGCCCGGCGCGCTCGTCGACCCGGCCCCATGCGGGCAGGTCGGAGCCGAGCACACCGATGTCGAACACGTCGATGACGCCCTCACCGGCCGACGGCGTGTCCCAGGAGGAGACGGCGCGCACCTCGGCGTCGAGGCCGAGCACCTGCACGGCCTTCTTCATCACCGCGAGGTCGGCCACGGCGATGCCGTGCTGGCTCGTGTCGCCGGAGAACTCGTGGAGGACGGCGGCGGTGATCTCCGGGCCGATGCCGACGGGGTCGCCGACGGTGACTGCGAGGGTGGGGGCGGTGGAGGAGGCGGAAGCGGTCATGGGGTGTCCTTTCGAGCCGGGCTGTCAGGGGCTGGGCGTCGAGCGGTGGTCTGCGCGGCGCGGGTCTGGAGGAGGCGGGTGCGCATCCGCACCATGCCGGAGAGGTGGTCGAGGCAGGCGAGCGCGGTCCCGGCATCGCCGACGAGCCCGCCCTTGGTGACGATCGGCAATCCGGCCCACGGTCCGCCGACGAGCGCGCCGGCGGCGGCGAGCGGCACGACCTCCTCGTCGATCTCCATGCCTGCGGCACCGAGCGCGGCGAGCACGCTCGTGGTGATGTCGCCGCCGGTGGTGTAGAGGCCGCCGATCGCGGGGCCGGGCCCGGCGTCGGTCGCCGGCGCGTCATGCGCGGAGACGGCGTGCGCGGAGACGACCCGGGCGGCGATCCGGCCGAGCGCCTCGGGCAGGGCGTCGGACTCCGCGTTGCTGAGCTCGCGCACGTCCTCGGGGTGGACGACGGAGGCGAGGAGCACGATCTCCCCGGGCTGCGCACGGCGCACTGCGGCGCTGACCTCGGCCGCGGTCGCCTCGACATCGGGCACGGCGGAGCCCTCGGCCCGGGGTACGGGCCGTACGAGGGTGGTCGGGCGCTCGCCGAGCACCCGCTGGACCTGGGCCTGGGTGAGCTCGGTGGCGGAGCCGGCGATCGCGAGCAGCGGGGGAGCTCCAGCGGCACCCTGGGCGCCCATCGCCCGGGCGATCGCGAGCGAGCCCGGCCCGGGATCGATGCCCACCCACATGACCTCGGGGTCGGCCTCGACGGCGGCCTCGGCGACATCGCGCAGGTGGGCCTCGGTGAGGGCGTCGGCGATGATGACGTCGGGCTCCTCGCTGAGCAGGGTGCGGATCCGGTCGACGAGCGCCGAGCGCGGGCCCGTGACGGCGGCGAGGTCGATGCCGAGCGTGGACAGGTGCGTGTCCTTCCGCAGTGCCTCGGCGACCGAGGAGCTCGTCATCGGGGAGCGGACGTCGTGGGCGAGCTCGGTGTGCTCGAGCCGGGTCCCGCCGAGCAGCTGGAGACCGTGCACGGTCTGCCGGTCGGCCGTGGGGAAGGCCGGCATGCACAGGCCCACCGCGCGGCGGCCGCGGGCGCGCACCCCGGTGATGACCGCCTCGGCCTCGGCGCCGAAGTTCCCGCGCAGGGTGGAGTCGGCGCGCGAGCACACGAGGTCGGCCGGCCACCCGGCATCGAGCACCGCGGTGACGGCCGCAGTGGCCCGCGCGGCCGGGAGGTGCCGGGAGTCGGTGGTGACGACCAGCGCGTCGTAGGCGTCGAGGTGAGTGCCGATCTCCGCTGCCGAGGCGTCCGCCCGCAGGGTGGCCGCGCGCAGGCCCGCCCGGGTGAAGCCCGCCGCGCAGCCGTTCCCGCCGGTGAGGTCGTCGGCGACCATGAGGATGCGGGTCATGGGGTCAGCCGATGACGAGGTTGGCGATGAACAGCAGCGGGATGCTGCCGGCCCACACGGCGGTGGTGATGCCCGACCAGCCCTTGAGGGCGGCGGTCCCGTCGAGACCGGTGAAGCGGGTGACGACCCAGAAGTACGAGTCGTTGAAGTAGCTGAACACCATCGAGCCGCACACGCAGGCCATCGCGGCCATCACCGGGGAGATCCCGAGCGACCCGACGAGCGGGGCGGTGACCGAGGCGGCGGTGATCATCGCGACGGTGCCCGAGCCCTGCGCCACGCGCACGAGCGAGGCGATGACGAAGGGCACGATGAACGCCGGCAGCGGCAGCGCGGACACGGCCTCGGCGAGCGCGTCGCCCACCCCGGAGTCGCGCAGCACCTGGCCGAAGGCACCGCCGGCGCCGGTGATGAGGAGGATGAGGCCGGCGGACTCGGCGGCCTGGGCGAGCCAGGAATGGACCTTGGTGCGCGGGGTCCAGCGGGGCAGCAGGACATAGACGGCGAGGATGATGCCGATGATCAGGGCGATGACCGGGTTGCCGAGGAACAGGAACGGGATGACCCAGTCGGAGGCGGCGTACTCCTCGGCATTGATCTGACCGGTCGCGTTCTTGTCGATCGCGGCGGTCACGGTGTTGAGGACGATGAGGAGCAGCGGGACGAGCAGCGGCAGGGAGCCGATGAACGCGTTGATGCGATGTGGCTTCTTCCCCGCCGGGGTCTCGCCGAGGAAGTCCTCGGCGCGGTAGGTCTGGATCGTGTCGAGCTTCGAGTGGACGTCCTCGCCGCCGGATTCGGCGAGCGCGAGGTCGTGGTCGGCGCCGTAGACGTCAGCGGCGACCTCGGTGTTGAGCCGGGCCTCGAGCTTGGGCCCCATCCACTTCGCGTAGAGCACGACGACGGGCAGCAGGAGGACGGTGAAGATCATGCCGGTGAGGATGACCGCGCCGAGGTCAGCGCCGAGCAGACCGGACACCGCGAGCGGTCCCGGGGTCGGGGGCACCATGTGGTGGGTGAGCGTCATGCCGCAGCCGAGCGCGAGGCACAGGGTGACGTAGCCGCCGCGTTTGACGCGGGCGATCGAGCGGGCGAGCGGGTTCATGATGACGAACCCGGAATCGCAGAACACCGGGATCGACACGAGCGAGCCGACGGTGCCCATGGCCCAGGGCTCCTTGCCCTTGCCGAAGCCGCGGAGGAAGGCGCGGGCGAGCGCGTCGGCGGCGCCGGAGACCTCGAGGATCTTGCCGACGGCCACGCCGAGGCCGATCACGATGCCGATGCTCGCCAGCGTGCTGCCGAAGCCGGTGGTGACGGAGTCGATGACGCCGAGGATCTCCTGACCGGCGACGAGGCCGGTGACGAGGGCGGCGATGAGCAGGGCGACGAACGCGTCGAGGCGGGTGCGCAGCACAAGGACGACGATGGTCGCGATGCCGAGCACGAGGGCGAGAATCAGCCGCACATCCATGGGCGGTCTCCTTGGGTCGAGATGATCGAACTGCGCAGGTTTGCTGAGTGAATCATGCACCTTCTCTGCGTGACCGCACAAGAGGCCGGGGAGCGCAGGGGCTGCCAGTAGCGGCACAGATCAACGTATCTGCAGATGAGGATAGGTGCATGTGCCCTGTGGTCCGCTAGCTTCGAGTCGGGTGCCGAGGGCTCGTCCGCAGCGCGTGCACCGTCAACTCCACTCTGCCGATTCGAGGTCATCATGTCCCGCAGCCGTCCTTCCGCCCCGTTCTCCGTCCCCGCGCTCAGCGCGCTCGCACTCTCCTCTGCCGCAGTCCTGCCGCCGGCCGCTGCGGCCGCTCCCGCGGATCCTGACCGGGGTGCTGCCGAGTACACGCTCACCCTCCTCGACCCGACCGACGGGGTGATGAGCAGCGCGCAGGGGATCAGCGAGTCCGGCGAGGTCATCGGTCTCCAGCGCCCGACGAAGAAGGCGCAGCCGCAGGAGACCGTGCTGTGGCGGGCCGGTGAGGCGACGGGCGAGGCCCTGGGCCAGTACCAGGGCACCTCGCAGTTCTCCCGCCCCTTCGACATCAGTGATGCGCGCACCGCGGTAGGGGAGGCGTTCGACGACGCAGGATCCTCGGTGCCTGTGCTGTGGGCCGATGGGGCCGCACCGGTGCGTGCGCACGACAGCTCGGGATTTGCGGTCGACATCGCGAACTCGGGCACGATCGTCGTGCAGACGGCCGAGGGTGCCTTCCGCGGGCGGCCCGATGCGCTCGAGCCGCTGCCCGCCCCGGCCGCCGAGGAGCCCGGGTCCGAGGTGACGCGGGTGCGGGTGACCGCGCTCGCCGAGGACGGTTCCGCGGTCGGCACCGCGACGATCGAGGAGGCCCACGGCGATCACTCCCACGGGGTGCGCCGCGCGGTCGTGTGGGACGGCGATACCCCGACGCTGCTCGAGGAGCCGGCCGAACACGTCTCCGCGGACCCGGCCGGGATCGCGGGCGCGGACGTCGTGGTCGGCTCTGCCCGGATCGACCGGGTGGAAACCGCCTACGTCTGGCGCGAAGGGCGGGCCGAGGCGCTCGCCACGACCCCAGTGGCTGAGTACCCGCACACCAAGGCCGCGGCGGTGAACACGCAGGGGCAGGCCGTCGGGTACGCCTCCCGCTACGCCGGCAATACGAGCTTCGGCGGGTCGGCGCTCCTGTGGGACGGCGGTGGAGTCACCGCCCTCGACTCCGTGGTCGACCTCCCGGAGGGCGTGATGCTGCGGGAAGCCCGTGACATCAACGAGGCAGGCCAGATCGTCGGGACCGCGGAGACCCCCGACGGTGCCCGTGGATATGTGCTCACCCCTACGGCCGGGGAGCCGACGGGGGAGCCGACTCCGACCGAGGAGCCTTCAGCGGAGCCGACGCCTGCTCCGAGCGAGGAGCCGAGCGAGGGGTCGAGTGATGGCCCGACCGGGGAGCCGACTGCTCCCGAGCCCACCGATCGCCCGAGCGGTGATCCGACCGAGGCCCCGGACTCGACCCCGTCGGTGTCGCCGTCGCCCGACGCCCAGCCCACGCATACGGACTCTCCCACCGCGCCGGGCGGACGCGAGGATGATTCCACCGACGACAGTGCCTCCGGGCCCGGTCGTGGCGACTCGCCCGGTTCGCTGCCGCGCACCGGCACCCAGGTGCTCGGGCTCCTCGGGATCGGCGCAGTTCTCGTGGCGGTCGGTGCCGTCACCGTGCTGCGCGTGCGCCGTCGCGGCTGAGGCGTACCCGGCGCGGTGCCGCGTATCCTGGGAACGATGAACACCGACCCCGCTCCCCACCTCGCGCGTGCCCGCGTGCGCGCCGCCGTCGACCGGCTCTACCAAGCCGACTCCCAGCGCTGGGAGGTGGCGTGTCAGCGAGTGATCCGCTTCCTCGAGGGGATCACCGAGAGCATGGAGCTCGCCGATCGCTCCAGGATCGTCGTCGACGGCTACCGGATCAAGGAGCCCATGCGGACGCTGGAGAAAGTGCTCAAGAAGTCCGAGGGCCAGGCGCTGCCGAGCGAGCCCGGGGAGATCGTGGAGATGATCTCCGACCTCGCCGGGGTCAAGGTGCTGTGCAAGTCCTCCCGCGACCTCGAGGCCTTCGTCGACGTGCTGCGCGCGGAGATGGGCCGGGCCAGTCGGTTCGAGGTCGTCGAGCCGGTGAAGAACTACCACCTCGACCCGAAGCCGAGCGGCTACCGCGCATTCCATGCGGTGCTCGGCGCGGAGGACTCCAAGGCGCAGCACCCTGTGCGGGTGGAGATCCAGGTGCGCACCCGGCTCCAGGACGCCTGGGGCGAGCTCACCCACGACGACCTCTACAAGCCCGGCGGACCGCTGTCGCCGAGTGATTTCCACACGCAGGTCGCGGCCTCGATGGCCAATCTCCTGTCCGAGGTCGACCGGCTCGCGGACCTGCTCGCCCAGGACATCGAGCAGACCTCGCGCGGGGATGCGCAGGACGGTGAGGGCGAGACGCAGGCCGGCGACCTGCTGCGCGTCACCGTGACGCGCACCGGTCCGGGCTATGCGATCGCCGAGGACGAGCTCGGCCGACGCGGCCTCATCCGCGCCCGTGACGTCCGGCTGCTCGCCGAGGTCACGGGAGCTGCGGAGAAGTCGGGGGAGAACCGCAAGCAGATCAAGGTCTCCGACCTCGTCAAGGTGGGCGACGAGCTGCCGGCCGCGGAAGTCGAGTTCAAGGGCAACCGCTACTTCGCGCCGGTCGAGTTCGCCGAGCGCGGGTAGGGAGCGGCGGGGACGTCCCCGCTGTGACGCGTCCCCGCTGTGACGCAGAGTTCCGAGGCCGATCCGCCGATTGTGAAACCGGGCCTTGGGTTTGCTACAGTAACGGGGTCTCGGGGCTATAGCTCAGTTGGTAGAGCGTTTCGTTCGCAATGAAAAGGTCAGGGGTTCGATTCCCCTTAGCTCCACCCCTGTGGCCCCTGTCAGCTCGCTGACAGGGGCTTTCCTCTTGCCGCCTCAATGACCCTGGGGAAGGGACCTGATGGCTTCGCCGGCCACCTGCCTGTCGTGCTCGCATCTGCCGATGGGTGGGCCTTCCGACTGAAGGATCCTCTGGCGTCATGCCGCCCACTATGATCCGACGGCCCCCCACCGGGCTCCGGGGCCGGGGCCGTTCCTTGGCTCCCGAGGCTTGAATGTTCCTTTGTGGGCCGTCGTCGGGACCATACCCGTGCCTGTGACTAGAATTGGTGGGTCCGTACCCGACCTTCGAGAGGACTTCAAGTGGAGCTGCAGGAGCGTCAGATTCGTAGGCGGCTGGAGGAAGACTTCGAGCCTCACATCGACCTTTCCGACTATCAGCACCATCCGGAGGACGAACAGGCCAAGGCGCGCACGACCCGCGCCCTGGCGGCATTGACCGTGGCGGCACACGCGATGGTCTCCGTTGAAGATGCATGTGCCTCCGTGGTTGACGAAAGCAGTGACCAAGGAATCGATGCGATCGGAATTTCAGCGGCGCGTCGTGAGGTTTACGTCGTGCAGACCAAGACGTCCTCTGGTGGTCCCAGCCCGACTGAGGTCATGAAGTTCGCGCACGGCATTCGCCGCCTTCTCGACTGGGATTGGGATGCGCTCGGCCCAAAGGCGCGGCGCCGTCGCGGTGAAATTGAGGAGGCGCTGACGGACGCTCGAGTCATCGCCATCTTTAGTTACCTAGGCACGCAAGGGCCGAATGAGGATGCGTCTCGCCTGAGCACTCAGTTGACACAAGAAGTGAATTCGGCCGGCGATATTCTTGAGTTTCACTACGAAGGTCTGCGCGAAAACTACGAGCGTCGGAATATCGCAAGCGGTTTGTCGTCCCCTGACTCTGAACTGACCTTTGACAGGTGGGTCACGATGAGCGACTACAGGTCGGAGATTATGGGCATCGTTCCTGGAGAACAGTTGGCAACGATAACGGACCAGTTCAGCGAACGACTGTTCGACAAGAACATCCGAGCGATCCTTCGTTCAACCGAAACAAATGAAGTCCTCGACGAGACTCTTCGCAACTCTCCGTCAGACTTCTGGTACTACAACAACGGCATCACGATTGTCGCAAACTCGATCGGCTGCTCTCGCACCAATCCGAGGTCCTCTAACGAGACCTTCTCATTGAAGGGCTTGAGTGTGGTCAATGGAGCTCAGACTTGTGGCGCCCTTTCGCGAGCACTTCGTAGCAACTTACCCCTAGACGACGTTCACGTCACCGTCCGTGTCATCTCGACCGCAGGTCACCCTGAGGATTTCGAGAAGCAGGTCACTCGATACACCAATACCCAGAATCAAGTTAGCAACCGCGAGTTTGTAGCCCTGGATCCTTATCAGCAGGAGTTGAGCGACATTCTCTTGGCTGAGGCTATTCAGTACTCATTCCGCACCGGGCAAGCACTTGATGACGAGGAGTACGACTTCGCATTCGACCTCGAGGAGGCCACGCGTGCGCTCAGTTGTTGGTCCGGCGTGGACAACGCGACGCGAGCCAAGCGCGAAATCGGTCGCATGTGGACAGACTTGAACGCTAGTCCGTACCTCGAACTCTTTCCGCGGGATCTAAATGCGGCCACAATGTATAACGCGGTGCGCTTCTGGCGATATTTCCGAGACTCCTATAATGCGTACGGTCGAGAGCGCGAGCATCGCGCGAAGAATATTGTCAAGAACTCTGAGTTCATGGCTACCGCGCTTTTCATGCAGTGGGCCCGGGCCAATGGTGCCGAATTCACGAATATCGATTGGGACGTGGCGACGTTCATCGATGGGTGCGCGGAGCAAGTTCGCGTCTTGTCAGAGTGCGTAGTCGACCGGCATGAACGCGAGAATCCAGGTGGCTTTGCTATGTCATTCTTCAAGAACCAGCAAAAGGTCGAGCATTTTGCTCGTACAGTTCGCACTGATTTTCAGAGCCAACTCGGGGTGTCAGCGAGCAGCGCATAGGCCCGCTGTCGAGCCGACTGGCGTGTGCGGCATGTCCAGCTGCGGACTTGCACTCGTTCGCGCTATGCGTCAGTAGGACTTCCCTCTACGAGGATGGAGCGCGGAAACCGCTGAGAGCGGCCTTTGGCGCAATTCACTCACTCCGTGAGCACCTTTGGTTTGGTGCACGAGTAACCACGCGCGTGCCCCATTCCGCCGCGAGTGACGTACTCTCATGCCGCGAGGTTCAAGCGCGTTTGGAAACCGACCAGTCGTGCCCAACAACGTAGAGGTCGATGCTCAACTCCCTGCGAACCCCCGCGGGCACCCCTTCCGCCGCAGCCGATGCATGCGTGGGCACGACAACGGCAAAGCGAGTGTCGGGGCCGGGACACTCGTCACGCATACGGCGGGGCAGTTGCCCGAGCATCGTGTCCTCGTCCAAGCCGATCGCGACCGTACGTCCCTTCGCTTCTGCGAAAGTGGCTCATCCGATTCTAGGGTGTAGTCGCGGTCTGAAGCCGCCGGTCTCGAGCAGGGACCTGGCGATGTAGTTGGTGAGGTTGCGGAACCCGAGGGCTGAGCCGCGGAGGTGTTCGAGCCGGCCGTTGATCGCCTCCGTAGGCCCGTTGCTGGTGCCGGGGCGGTCGAAGTAGGCCAGCACGTCGGCGGCCCGCTTCTTCAACGTCCGGCCCAGCGTGATGACCTCGATCAGCGCGGCCGGGACGCCGTCGCTGACCGACTCGATCAGCTTGGTCATGAGCTCGCGGCCCTGGCGTCGGTCCTCGTGGCGGTAGGCCGCGATCATCCGCTGATAGATCCCCCAGGTCGCCTCGACCTGCACGTGCTCATCACCGGCGAACAGTGCCCGTAGTCGGCTGGCCTGCTTGTCAGTGAGCAGCCCAGCACCGGTGTGCAGCGTTCGCCGTGCGGAGTAGAGCGGGTCACCCTTGTGGCCGCGGTGACCGTGGATGGCCTGCTGGACCCGGCGTCGACACCGGTCCAACGCGTCGCCGGCCAACCGGACCACGTGGAAGGGATCCATGACCGCGACAGCGTCGGGGAGCTCCTCGGTGGTGGCGGTCTTGAAGCCGCTGAACCCGTCCATCGCGACGACTTCCACGCCGTCACGCCAGGTGTCGCTCCGGGTGGCGAGCCAGGTCTTGAACACCTGCTTCGAGCGACCCTCGACCATGTCTAGGAGCCGTGCCGGGCCGGTGCCATCACGGATCGGGGTGAGGTCGATGATCACGGTGATGTACTTGTCGCCACGCCTGGTGTGGCGCCACACGTGTTCATCGACGCCAACGACTCGGACACCCTCGAACCGTGCCGGGTCGTCGATCAGGACCCGCTTGCCCTCGGCCACGACGGCGTCGTTAGCGGTGTCCCAGGCAACCCCGAGACCCTCGGCGACCCGGGCGACGGTGAGGTGAGCGATCACGATCCCCTCAAGTGCCCACCGCAGCCCGCGACGCGAGAGCTTCGCCCGAGGTTCGGCCGCCCGGGAGGTGTCTTGGCGCCACACGTGCCCGCAGCCAGCGCATCGGTAGCGGCGGATGGTGAGCAGCAGCGTGGTAGGTCGCCAGCCGAGTGGTTCGTGGGCCAGCTGCCTGGTGACCGTGTCCCGCGGGGTTCCTTCGCAGCCGCATCGGCGGCACCACTGGTCGGCTTCGGCGACCCGGCACGCGACGACCGCACGGTCGGACTCGAGGCGTTGGCCGGTGACGACGAGGCCGAGCTCGTCGAGTCGGCAGAAGGTGGTCAGATCTGGGTGGGCGAACGCGCGTGAGCGGTCGCCGGCGGTAGCGTCGGGCACGTCGAGGTCTTTCAGGATGAGCGTGTAGGAGCCTTCATCCTCGGGAGACCTCGACGTCTATCCCGGGACCGCCACGCCAACGCCTGCTACACCCACAACCGGGATGAGCCCCTATGGCGCTTCACAACCGTGGTACACGAGAGCACGCATGGTGCGGCTCCTTCGGTGGGTGGGCTGCCGGCCGGGGGCCGGGTTCGGTGCGGGTCGGTCTCAGAAGGCGCTGGCGGCGGCTTCGGCGACGGCCTGGTCTTGGTCACCGGTTCCTCCGCTGACGCCGACGGCGCCGACGACCTGGCCGTCGCGCTCGAGCGGGATGCCACCGGCGAAGATCATCACCCGACCGTCGTTGGAGGCGTGGATGCCGTAGAACTGCTCACCGGGTTGGGCGAGGTCGCCGAGGTCTTTGGTGGCTGTGTCGAACGCGCGGGCCGTGAAGGCTTTGTTGATCGAGATGTCGATGCTGCCCAGCCACGCTCCGTCCATCCGTACGTGAGCGACGAGATTGCCGCCGGCATCGACGACGGCGATGTTACTGGGCTGACCCTGCGTGCTGGATTCAGCTTCTGCTGCCGCGATGACACGTTTGGCGTCGTCCAACGACAATGTAGGAATTGATAGCATCAATTGCTCCTTCGAATGTGGCGTGCGCTTTGTGGCTCGAGCCGCTCCAGAGCCGCCCGTTGGTTTGCCTGTTGAGTTTGTGACCGACAGCGCTCGTGTTGTGGTTCGCGTTGCGAACGTGCGTGAGCGGACTACGGGAGCTTGGACGCGAGGACGTCGGCCGGCAGGATCTCGGGTGCTGCGCCGAGGAGCTGCTGGTTGGCCATCAGGGCTGCGACGATGGCGCCGTTGGCGTGGGCGTCGCGAGCCGCCTCGTCGGGGAATGCATCGAAGATCCAGAAGGTGTCGGCGTGGGTCCTGACCGCGAACCAGACAATCGTTCCTACTTCTTCGTTGGCGAGAGCGACAGCGCCGGCGAGCAGATCGGCGAGCGCGTCGTGCTGTCCATCGGCCGCGACGATCTTGGCGACGAAGGCATACGGAAGTGATGCGGGTGTGGACATGAGGGACTCTCCTTGAAGTCGGGGTTCTTCGTGGGACGAGTTCAGCGTATGACGAGCGAGGGCCGGTGGGGAGTGGCGTATACGGCAGTATTGCTATTGTTTACGTCATGCGTATCGGACTGATCGCGATCGACGGCTGCTTCGGTTCGGCTATCGCGTCGATCATCGACATCGTGCGGGTGGCCGACGGAGCCCGCGGCGATGTCGACCCGCGGATCGACCCGATCGAACTCGCCATCCTCGGACCGAAACGGCGAGTGACCACGACGGCATCGATGACCCTGTCGGTGGACCACCCGCTGTCGGAGTCCGCAGAGTTCGACGTGGTCGTCGTCCCTGCGCTTGGAACCCTCACGGCCGCCGCTACCAACGACGCCCTCCAGAGCCGAGATGCTCGTTCGGTCATCGCCTCGCTCGGGCGCCTCGACGAGGCGACCACCCGGATCGCTGCGGCGTGCACCGGCGTGTTCGCTGTCGCCGAGACCGGACGGATGCATCATCGGCGGGCGACGACCAGCTGGTTCCTGGGGCCGGAGTTCCTGAAGCGCTATCCGACCGTCGCCCTCGATCTCGACACCATGGTCGTGGTCGACGGGAACCTCGTCACCGCCGGCGCCGCGTTCGCCCACATCGACCTCGCGCTCTCACTCGTGCGATCGATCAGCCCCGACCTGGCCCAACAAGTCGCCAAGCTCCTCATCATCGACGAGCGCCCGTCGCAGGCGGCCTTCGTCGCCTACGAACATCTCCGGCATGAGGACCCGATCGTCGTCGAGTTCGAACGCTTCGTGCGCGCCCGCCTGGACGAACCGTTCAACGTCGCCTTCGTCGCGCAGTCGCTCGGCACCAGCCGGCGCACCCTCGAACGACGAGTCCGTGCGGCGCTCAACCTCACTCCGCTCGGCTTCGTCCAACGGCTTCGCATCGAACGAGCTCGGCACCTCTCAGCAACCACGGACCTCACCTCCGCCGAGATCGCGCTACGGGTCGGCTACGCGAACGCCGAGACTCTGCGCTCCCTCCTGCGCAGGGAGCGACGCCGTTCCTGACCTATCGCCATGCCTGCAGCCGGTGCGCTAGTTGTAGTTCCCCGACACGTTGTGAACGCGAGCCGCAGGGACCGCCCCGCCGATTCCCGAGTGGGGGCGGTGATGGTTGTAGTGGTGCAGCCAGCGTGGGTAGTCCACCGCGCGAGCTTCGTCGGAGTCGTAGGCGGCCGCGTAGGCCCACTCAGCCGCGAGTGTCCGATTGAATCGCTCGACCTTTCCGTTTGTCTGTGGCCGGTATGGACGGGTGCGGCGATGCTTGATCTCGCCAAGCGCCGTCGCGAAAGCACTTGACCGGTAGCAGGAGCCGTTATCTGTCATCACCGCTGTGACCTGGATGCCCGCGTGCTCGAAGAACGCTCGAGCCCGCTGCCAGAACGCTGCGGCTGTTTCTTTGCGCTCATCGCTGAGGATCTCGGAATAGGCCAGCCGCGAATGGTCATCGACGGCATGGTGGAGGTAGGCATAGCCCCGTCCCTGCTTCTTGTTGTTCCGCGCGCCGGCCTTTCGGCCGAGCACGCGATGGCCTCCGCCGTCAGGGATGCGTCCGAGCTTCTTGATGTCGATGTGGACGAGTTCACCGGGAGCTGACTTCTCGTAGCGAATTGGCTTCGCCGCGCGGACTGGGAGGCCGGTGGCTTGGTCGAGGTGCGCCAACAGCGGCATCCGATAACGGTTCAGCACCCGTCCGACTGTGGAGCGCGGGATACCAAGGTGGTAGCCGATTCGATGTGGACCCCAGCGCCTGTTGGCACGAAGCGAGATGATCCGTCGTTCCGTATGTGTGTCTGCGCGTTGAGGCATCCTTTGCGGGCGTGAGCTGAGATCGGTGAGCGGCAGGCCGGCTCGGTGACGCCGCACCCATTTCGAGACCGTCGCAGGTGAGCATTGGAACCGGTCGGCAACTCGCCGGAGTGGCCATCCGTGTTCGACGACCAGGGCGACGAGCCGTCGCCTACCTTCGGGCCTGGGGGGTGCGTTCGCGTGTGTCACACCGAGTCCGATTCGACCCGTTCGAGGAGCCGTCGAAGTGTTCCGAGGCTGCGCGTGGTTGCCGAAGCATTGACGAGGGATTCCACGAACCTGTTCACATCTCCCGCCTTCGAGCCGGGTTTCCAGCAGAAGCTGACCGCGACCCCGGCTTCAAGCTCGCGCAATTCGACGAGGCGGTCGCGGCTTTGCATCGGGATCTGGACCTGCGGGACCGAGGGGACATCGAAGAACGAGACCATGGTGCGGTAAACGCCGCGATCTCGGTCCGGTTCCGCGGCGTGCTCGATGGCCTGGTGGATCTCCGCGCTCGTGCGGATGACGACGGGCTGGGTGTAGCCGGCGGCACGTAGTCGATCAATTCCCCGCGGCAGGAGCGTGCGTGCGGAAGGCCCAGTAAGGAGGACTGTTCCGTTCGTCTGGAAGATGCTGGCCGATTGAGGTCCGCCGAATATCGTGAGTAGCTCTTCGCCTGTGGGGCTGCCAGGGTGGCCGAGATTCATGTTTCGGAAGAGGGCGACGGTAGTCACGGTGTCGCCAGTTCTTCGATCACTGCGGCGGTGAGGGCTGGATCGGTGATCATCGGCCAGTGTCCAGTGGCAAGGGTCCGGAAGGCCCATCCACGCGTCGTGTCGGCGATGTCTGCAACGGGTGGAGTGGTGCGGACGCACCGAACGTAGTCGAGGTGAGTCTTCTCGGGGTCAATCTCTCGCGTGATTGCCGGTTGCGCATACGTTCGGATTGGTTGGGCGGCAATGTGCGCGCTCATCCACTCCCAGTCATCTCGACTGATCCCATGTCCCGGGTGGATTTGGTCGAGCTGCTCCAGCGTGAAGAACGGAATGGCGCTCTCCACTGCGAGTGACGACATGAATGCCTTGGTCTGGGGCCCCATGACGTCGAACCACGAACGATTCGGGGCGGGCAGCGCAGCATCGAGAAAGATGGCTCTTCGGACAATGCGGGGGTTCCGCTCGAGTGCCGCTGCGGCCACGTAGCCAGCAAACGAGTGAGCCACGAGCACGGTGTTGTCGAGGTTCGACGCCTCGAGCGCGCCGAGAAGGTCCTCGGCCCAGTCCGAGAGTGTGACCTCTGTTGCCGAAGTGGGGTCGTCGCCAGTGGATCTCAGTTGGGGTAGGACGACATCAAATCCGCGCGCCTCCAAGAGTGGTGTGACGCGTTCCCAGGCCCACGGGCCCAGGCCGCTGCCTCCTAGTAGAACTACGGTCGTTGAGGACGTCATGCCACGGTCTCCATTCGGTTCACGAAGTCGGAAAGGTCTGAGATGAAGCTGTCGGTGGCGTCGAGGGCCGCGACGTGACCGCCGTCGGCATGCTCGTACCAAGCGATCAGATGGTTCTCTCGCATAGAGACCTCACGGCAAGCGAAATCGCCGGTTCCGAACACGCTCACTGCGGTCGGAACCGCCGAGGGTGGAGCGGCGGGAACATCCCTGTTCTCGGAGTAGATGCGCATGCTGCTCCCGATTGAACCCGCAGCCCAATAGAAGGTCGCGTTCGCAAGAATGAAGTCTTCGCCAAGCCCGAAGTCTGGACCGAGGCTTGCCTGCCACAGCTGATACTTGTCGAGTTGCCACGCGAGCAATCCCGCGGGCGAGTCGCCCAGGCCGACGGCCAGGAAATCGGGACGATGCGACTGAAAGTGGAGATAGCCCCTGCCTTTGTCGGCGAAGGCACCGAGGCGTCGCCAGGAGTCACCGCATGCGGGACCGTCGGCCATGAATCCTTGTAGCCCCGCACTGACGTGCACCCCGACTACGCGATCAGGGAAACTGACCGCAATCTGCCGGGCGACGACTGAGCCCCAATCCTGGCCGTGGACGATAAACCGAGAATGCCCGAGCAGCATCATCGCGTCCGCGAGTACCCCGGCAATGGCGGCGATCGCCATGCCGTCCTTGGGAGCCGGAGCGGTGCCGAACCCGGGAAGGATCGCCAAAACGACCTCCGACGCCATCTGCCTCACCGGCCCGATTGCGCGATGGAACGCGAGGAAGGACGTGGGCCATCCATGGATTAGCAAGATAGGCATCTTCCCGTGGCCGACGAATCGAATCACATGCGCTTCTCCGTGACTCGTCGGGATGAGCAGGGACTGGCCATCCGATGGACCCGGTTCTTGCTCAAGCCATCGCGCCCACGCATCGACGAAACGGAGGGTCAATGCCGCTGCTGCGTCGTCGGACCCTGCAGGAAGCCACCGAGTGTTTTCCAATCGATCCGTGAGGTCGGACGCGGTGTGAGCCAGCTCGGGCATCACTGTCGAGAGAAGTTGGTAACATGTTGTCACTCCGCAACTCTAAGAAAGGTGACAACAAATTGTCAACTGTGGAAGAGGTGGACGATGTGATTCACGCGCTTGTCTACGTGAACAAGCTTCTGCGCGACGCCGGCGAGAAAGCGGCCGCCGCTGCCGGACAGACGCACGCGCGCCGAATGGTGCTCCAGAGCGCGGGCGATGGCACCACGGTCGCCGACATCGCGCGAGCGCTCGGCCTCCAGCGCCAGGGTGTGCAACGAATTGCTGACGAACTCGTGGCCGACGGTCTCGGGCGCTACGGGAACAACCCGCGCCACAAAAAGTCCAGACTGTTCGCAGTAACACCGTCCGGACAATCGACGCTCGCGGCGGTCCACGAAGAGCACGCCGCCTGGCTCACCGAGCTCAATGAGGCGGCACCTGACATGGACTGGGCCTCACTCCACCTAACCCTCGATCGCCTCACGGCGGCGCTTCAGACCAGCAACCACCAGCCTGCCCGAGCTTGACCTGCGGCCTCTCGTGCCGATTGCTGTTCACAACGTGTCGGGGAACTACAGCTAGTGCTCGACTGGAACCACCTCTCAGCACGTCGCGTCGACGCTCCTGCGTCGGCCCCTGGACGACCCACTCGACACGCCCGCAGCACAGGCCATGTGACGTGCCCCGGCTTCCCGGACGGTCGGGGTCGGGTGGCTGTGATGTGTCGCTGCGTTCTCGTCGAGGGGGTCAGCAGACTCGATCAGGGTTGATTGGGATGAGACGCGAAGGCGCTCAGGTCAAGGCGGCCGAAGCCGGCCGGCGGGGTAGCGTCGGACACGTCGAGGTCTTTCGGATGGATGGCGTAGGAACCTCCATCGTCGGGAGACCCCGACGTCTACCTGCGGACCGACGCGCCCGGCCGACCTACACCCTCATCTGGGAAGAGCCGCGAAAGTTCGTTGACCGTCCTTCTGCGCAACCGCGTCAACGAAGCCGATCTCGCGCTCGGTGACCCACTCCTGTTCGTCTAGGAACGCGCAGAAGGCTTGGATGACCCGCTCCTCGTTGCCCCTCATTGGAACAACCTTGGGACGTTGAACGTACGGATCTGCCGCGATGAGGGTAAGACCTGGACCATTCATTGGCCCGTTGGTCTTGTCTGAGTCATGCGGCGGGCTGAATCAGCATCAGGTGGTGCCCGAAGGCACGGAGTTCGACACGTGCCCCTTAGCTCCACTCGAGAAACCGTGAGACAGTGACTCGTCGATGAAGGCCCAGCCGGGATGCCGGCCGGGCCTTCGTCGCGCGCGGGGCAGATTCAGCAACGAACTCCGATGACTGGGCCGGGTGCAGAGGTCGTGCCGATGGTGTGACTTCCGTGTGTTCGACTCCACTGAGGCCGCCCTCGACGCGCTGCGATAAGTTGTGACTATCGCTCTGAGGTGGCGGGGGCCAGTACGATCGATGCACGGTAGGTCAACGCGAAGCCCGGCGGCTGAGCGACCCCGACCCTGTGCCCGCCCGAGTGTGTCCCCGACAGGAGTGCTGACGTGTCCACGCTCGACCTGTTGCTCGTGGTGGTCGGCGCCCTCGGCGTCGTCATCGTGGCCATCTCGGCCCGGCTCCACCAGTGGCCTGTCTCGGAGCCCCTCATTGCGATCGTGGCGGGTGTGCTGCTCGGCCCGGCCGTCACCGGGATCCTCGAACTGCCCGAGCTCACCGCCGAGCCCTCCCTCCTGCAGCACGGCGCGGAGGTTCTCCTGGCGGTGTCCGTGATGGGCGTGGCATTGCGCTACCCCTTCGCGGCCCTGCGGCGGAACTGGAGGTCGCTCGCCCTCCTCATCGGGGTGGTGATGCCCGCAATGGCGCTGGTCTCCACCGGGCTGGCGATGTGGCTGCTCGGCACCTCCTTCGCGCTCGCCCTGCTGCTCGGCGCGGCCGTCTGCCCTACCGACCCGGTGCTCGCGTCCAGCGCGGTGACCGGCCTGGACGCCGAGGAGGACCTCCCGAAGCGCGATCGCCAGATCCTCTCCCTCGAGTCCGGCGCCAACGATGGCCTCGCCATGCCGCTTGTCCTGCTCGCGCTCGCTGTGGCGGGGCCGCTCTCCGCGGGACAGGCCGTGCTGGAATCTGGGTGGCAGGTGCTCGGCGCGCTCGTCGTGGGTGTGGTGGGCGGCGTGGTCGCGGCGAAGGCCCTGCACCTGGCGCAGCGCCACAAGACCACCGAACAGGGCCCGATGCTGCTCTACACGATCCTCCTGGCGCTGCTGGTCCTCGGCGTCTGCGGCCTCGCAAACCTCAACGGCGTCTTCGGGGCCTTCTGCGCCGGGTTGGCGTTCAACCTGGTGAGCACCGGCGCCGAGCGCGAGACTGAGGTGCAGATCGATGAGGCTGTCAACCAGTTCGCCGTCCTGCCCTTCTTCGTCGCCCTGGGCGCCATGCTCCCCTGGGCCGAGTGGAGGGCGCTCGGGTGGACGGGCGTGGCGCTCGCGGTTGCGGTGCTCGTCCTGCGCCGCCTGCCGCTGATCCTCGGCCTGGCCCGCCCCCTGGGGATGCCGCTGCACAGCGCGGCGTTCCTCGGTTGGTTCGGGCCCGTCGGCGTGGCCGCGATCTTCTACCTCACGATGGAGGTCGAGTACGGCAGCGTCCACCCGGAGATCCTCGCCGCCGGCACACTCATCGTCGTCGCGAGCACCCTCGCCCACGGGATCTCGTCGGCACCCGGGCGCGCGTGGTTCCGGAAGGTGGAGCGGGCGCGCGCCGACTGACGACCACAGGGCAGTCCGGGGGCGCATATGGCATCCGGGAGCTGGAGTCGGGCCGCATCCGGCCCGAGTGGTCCGTCCTGGCGATCGACGAGTCCGGCGCAGTCATCGAGCGGCGATGGTGGACGAGCGCCGACCTCGTCACGAAACTCTTGGCGATGCTTGTTGCAGCTGCCGCGTTCAGGTTCGTCAGGCGACCTTCGAGCTGTAGCGCTGTCGGGCGGCTTCGCCGGAAGTGCCGACGAAGGAACCGATGGTGGACCAGGGCATGCCGGCCTCTCGGGCGGTGCGGACAGCATCGACCATGTGGCGTTCGGCTTCAGAGCGTTCGGCGACGGCAGCGCGGAGCAGCGCGACTGCGTCGGCGTCGAGTTCGGCGGCGGGGTTGGGCTCGTAGTCCTCGAACCGGGTGGCCAGCTCCTCGGCGTGGGCCAGGATCTCCTCGACCGTGCGTGGCATATTCATCACCTCAGGAACTTCTCGCGGGCAACCATGGCGTGGACGATGACGTGGATCTGCTCGCTATCGACGTAGCCGACCTCCAGAAGGATCGCCGCCCGGTTGGGGCCGACGATCCTGGTGAACCCGTCACCCAGATCCCAGATTCGGACGGGGTTTCGGTAGGCGTGGAGAATGTCGGTTTCTTCCAGTCCGTGCTTGAGTGCGGACGGAGCGATGAGCGGTTCATCCGGCACCCTTCCAAGATAACTTGCAGAAGCGGCGTGGTCAACAGTCTTTCACGTATCCGCGCGCAGAGCTGGACGGCAGGACTCGCGCCGAGTGATCCGCGACGCCCGGCGTCGGCGTGCGAGTACATCCCTCGGCTCTGGAGTACGGGATCGATGCTGGATGCTCGTCCTACTCCCGTAGTGGGTGAGCTGTCGGCTACCGCACGAGCAGCTGCCGGCGGGCGAGGTCGCGGTAGAGGTCGCTCGTCTCGAGGAGCTCGGCATGGGTGCCGGTGGCGGTGACCCGGCCGTCGTCGAGCACGACGATCTGATCCGCGTCCGCGACGGTGGCGAGGCGATGCGCGATGATCACGACCGTGCGTCCGATCGATGCGGACTCGATGGCGCTGCGCATCGCGGATTCGTTCCGGGCGTCGAGGCTCGCGGTCGGCTCGTCGAGCAGGAGCAGGGGAGTGTCGGCGATGAGCGCGCGGGCGATCGACAGCCGCTGGCGCTCCCCGCCGGACAGACCCGCCCCGTCATCGCCCACGACCGCATCGAGGCCCAGCGGGTGCTGGTCGATGCGGTCGAGCAGGTTGACCTCGGCGAGCACCCGCCGGCACCGGGCCTCGTCCGCCTCGGGGGCGGCGAGGAGGAGGTTGTCCCGGATGGTCCCGGCCAGCACCGGCGCATCCTGCTCGACGTAGCCGATCCTGGCGCGGAGCTCTGCGCGCGGCATGTCGCGGATGTCCGTCCCGTCGACGGAGATCGACCCGTCGGCCGGATCATAGAAGCGCTCGATGAGCGCCAGGGCCGTCGACTTCCCCGCCCCGGACGGCCCGACGAGGGCAGTCGTCGAACCGTGGGGGACTGCGAAGCTCGCCTCTCGGAGAACGGGCTCCCCGTCCCGGTAGGCGAACGAGACGCGGTCGAACTCGACCTGATTGACAGAGGCTGGCTGCGCGATTCTGTCCGCCGACCGCAACGCTGGGGCATCGTCGTCGCTCTCGGAAGGGAGATCGAGCACCTCCTCGATGCGGGAGAGAGCGCCGAGCGCGGTCCGCACGGTGATGACCGCCCCGAACGCGGTGCCCAGCGGCATGAGCATCATGAACAGGAAGAGGATGAAGGTGACGAGATCCGCCACCGACAGGGTGCCCGAGGCGACGCGGTAGCCGCCGACGCCGAGCACCGCGAGGAACGCCCCCTGGATAGCGAGGCCGCTCACCGGCCACAGCAGGGCGCTGATCCGCACGATCCGCACCCCGAGGCGATATGCGGCCCCCGCATCGGCGACCAGAGCGGCCTCCTCCCGCGCCGTGGCGCCGGAGGCGCGGATCGTGCGCACCCCGGAGATGGCCCGCTCCACCCCGGAGGAGACCCGGCCCAGCGCTTCCTGGGACTCCAGGGTGAGTGCCTGGATACGCGAGCTCACCAGCGTCACGCAGAGGACGGCAACGAGAACGACGGCGGCCGTGATGCCGAGCAGGGTCAGGTCGAGCAGAGCCATGGCGATGAGCGCGCCGACGAAGACGAGCGCACCGCTCACCGCCTCGATCAGACCGCCGGTGAGCGCCTCGCGCACCATGGTCGTGTCCGAGCCGACGCGGGAGACGAGGTCTCCGGTCCGGCGGGTGTCGTACTCCTTCACCGGCAGCCTGAGCAGACGGCCGAGCAGGCGCCGCCGGGCGCTGAACACGACTCCCTCGGCGGTCCGCCCCAGCAGGTACTGCTGCACGGCTTCGGTGATTCCTGCGGCGACGACGAGGGCGACGAGGATGATGACCGTGCCGCCGATCGCCGTACCCGCGCCCACGCCGTCGATGACCCGGTTGACCATGACCGGCTGAGCGAGGCTGAGTCCGGCACTGACCAGGGAGATGACGAGGACGACGATGAGTACGCCGCGGTGCTCGGCGAGGTAGGAGAAGAGGTCCCGCAGTCGTGCGGGCGGGGGAGAGGTCTGGTCGTCCGTCACGTCTGTTCCACCTTCTGGTCATTCATCGCCAGCGCCTCATGAGTGGCGCTGAGAACGGTCGACTGTAGATGCGCAACCGCCGCTCCTCGATCTACTCGTCCTCGACCCGCTGGCGCAGCGTCGCTGCACCCGCGCCGTCGAGCCGGTCGAGGTGGCTCGGGCGCACCGCCATCGCCATGACGAGCGACAGCAGCGGGCCCACGACCTCGGGTCCGGTGCCATGGGTGAACGGGGTATCGCTCGCGCGCAGGCGCAGACCTTCGACCATGGCGTGGCTCGGCACGGCGAAGTCCTTGGCCGCGTAGAACTCCGCGACCGCCGTGAGCGCCTCGGCCGAAGGCGTCGTCGTCAGCCCGAGGGGTTCGCGGATGTCCTGCGCATGGACGACGACCTCCCCGAGGAAGGCCGTGATGTCCGAGGTCGGCGCGATCCGCGCGTCGATGACGGCCCGGAACGCCTCGAGGGTCTGCTGCGGGGTGGCGCCGAGGTGCTCGGCCAGCCGGCGCTCGTTGTGCATCGCCGGCCGGAAGCGGGCCGCCGCCATGCTCCGCAACCACCCGAAGCGGGTCGTCGTGGCGGCCGCCGTGAGGTGGGCGACGACATTCTCCACGTCCCACTCACCGCACAGGCTGGGACTGCGCCACTGCTCGTCGGTGAGACCTTGGAGGTCGCTGAGCAGGGCGGCGCGCTCGGCGCGGACGAGGGTCCAGAGGGCATCGGTCTCACGTCGCGTCATGGGGCGAGCATAGCCGGGGTCGAGCGCCGGCAGGAGAGGATCCGACGTGACGTCGCGCCCCGGTTTCATCGGGTCGCGCCGACCGGATCCCGCGTCGGGGCCGCACCCGTGCCCGGCCCGTCCGCCACCGCGCCCGAGGCGGGCTGCCGTGCATCGCGGAGCAGGCACCCGGTGAGCAGGCAGCTGAGTCCGCGGGGGTCGACGGCGACGGCGAGGAGGGCGGCTGCACCCAGCGGCAGGACGAGGAGCGCGGACGGGAACCCGCAGAACAGGGCCGTGACCATCGCGCCGTGCACCGTGAGCGCGCGGGCGAGGAGCCGCACCCGCGATCCGTTCTTCGCCACGGGGGCGAGGTAGACGGTGCGCTGACCGAGCGAGGCACCGGTGCCGATGACTGCCGGCACGACGATCACGCCGAGTGCGGCGATCCACGCGCCGGTGACGATGGTCCGCTCGAGCGCGAGGTACTGCTCCGGGCTGAGAGCACCGTCGGGACCGCTCTGGGCGAGGGTGAAGAGCGTCGACCCGGCGGTTCCCCCGAGCACCGCGGCGAGTACGAGGAACCAGCAGTCGAGGACCATGCCGAGCCCCCGGCGGCCGCGGGTCACCGGACGCGCCCGCTCCCGGTGGGCGAACAGGTGCGCCTTGGTGGACAGGAGCCGCGGGGTGATCGCCGCGAGGCCGAGCCCGGCGACCGCGCCGGTGGTGTTGGTGAGGAGGTCGGTGGTGTCGGCGAACCGGTACGCGCACGGCGCCAGGCCCCAGTTGCCGGTGAGCTGGGTGAGCTCGATGAGGAGCGAGGTGCCCAGCGCCGCGGCGAGGACGGTGCCGCGCGGCCACTCCATGACGCGGCGCACGATCAGCCCGAACGGGACGAACAGCACGATGTTGAGCACGAACTCCCACACGAGCCCATCGCCGATGACCGCCCGCGGCCCCTGGGACCGGACGAGCTCGACGAGCTCGCGGGGGAACCGCAGCGGGTCGAGCAGCGGCCGCGTGCCGTGGGCTGCGCAGTAGCCGTCGGTGAACTCCGGCAGCGGGAACACGGTGAACGCGACGATGGCGGTGGCGTAGACGAACCCGGCGGTGGTCCACAGCATCCGCAGCGCATCGAAGCGGCCGTAGCGGCGGTACTGCCACACGAGCAGCGGCAGGAACAGCAGTGCTGAGACGATGAGGCCGACGAGGATCGACCCGAAGAACTGCGCGGTCATGGCGACTCCTCTCTCCCTGTGCGGTCGGTGATTCCAGGACGCGCGTCAGGCGCCGAGGACGATCGAGCGGACGCGGTCGATGGCCTCGTGGAGCTCGGCGTAGTCCCGGATCGCCGGGCCGGCGACCCCGAGGTTCCACACGACCGCGGCACCCAGCAGGACCACGAACAGCAGTGTGGACACGACGAGCCCGGTGACGGCGAC
The DNA here is from genome assembly GCF_023072605.1 of Brevibacterium sp. R8603A2. Lineage (NCBI taxonomy): Bacteria > Bacillati > Actinomycetota > Actinomycetes > Micrococcales > Brevibacteriaceae > Brevibacterium > Brevibacterium sp. R8603A2. The sequence continues at coordinate 79,546 of NZ_JALLGN010000010.1, read as the reverse complement.
ACCTCGGCCGTGGGTCGCCCCGCGCAGCCCGGTGGCGGCGAGGACGATCCCGGCCGCGGCGGCGAGCGCCGGAGCGAAACCGATGGAGGGGAGGAGCAGGAGGACCGGTGCGGTGAGCAGCGCGACCCCGGAGAGCACGAGGGCGAGGACGCCCCCGCCGGTCGCGGACCCCTGCGGTGCAGGCGCCGCACTGTTCCGGGACGTCGCCGCCTGCTCACGGTGGCCGGCGGTGCTGGGGGTGAGATGCGTGGTGGACATGGTGGCTTCCTTTCGCTGGAGCGTTGTCGTGTCCACCACTCTCGCGGAATGCCGCGCCCCGATCGTCTCCCTCGGGGCCGATCTTCCGCGTATGCCTCAGGGCATAGCCGGCCGCCCCAGCACAAGGTCAGCCGGCCGCCTCCTGTTCGGCCGCCCAGGCGGCGATCCGGCGGCTGCTCTCCTCCTCGGAGAGGTCCTCCACCCGGGACATGATCGACCAGCGCACCCCGAACGGGTCCCGGATCGAGGCGTACCGGTCGCCGGAGACGAAGGTGCTCACCGGCTCACGCACCACCGCCCCGGACTCCTCGGCGCGCTGTACGACCGCATCGACGTCCGAGCAGTACAGTCCCAGCGAATAGCAGGCCCGATCGCCGCCCGGGGCCGGAACCATGCCGTAGTCCGGGCTGGGCTCGCCGATCTGGAGCCTGCCGGTACCGAGGTCGAGCTCGGCGTGGACGACGACGCCGCCCATCTCGGTGGCGTCGACGACGCGGGCGCCGAACACCGAGCGATAGAATTCGAGTGCATCACCTGCACCCTCGATGGCGAGGAACGGGGTGAGGCTCGTCGAGCCGTGGGGGATTCCGTCGGTCGTGTGGTCTCCTGTGACTCCGAAACGGAGTGTGTCATGTGTGTTCATGGAATGAGCGTACGAGTGAGCCTGACGTCGACGCTTGGAGATTCACGACGACTTCCCGGAGGGACGGTGCGATGACCGACCCGAGCGATGAGCGGGGGATCCTGTACCCGGCAGCGCTCCCGCGCTTCCACCGGTACCCGGCTCCCGTCGACCTCAGCGATCGGATCCGCTGGCTCTGGAACCCGGTGTGGGACCTCCCGCCGGGGGAGAGCTCGCGGCAGAACCTGCTGCCGTTCCCTGCCTCGAACCTCGTCGTCGATCCCACCGGAGTGTCCCTCGTCGGGCCCACCACGGGGGCCTCCCATCGCGAGCTCAGCGGCAGCGGGTGGGCGTTCGGGGCGCTGCTGCGGCCGGCCGGGATCGCAGCCCTTCACCCCGATCCCCGCGCAATCGCCGACTCCGAGGTGCCCTTCGCGGCACCCGCATTGCACCGGTCGGTGACCACCGCGATGCAGGACGGCGGCGAGGAGCACGACCGTGATCGTGCCGCCGAGTCGTTCACCGCGTGGCTCCGCGAGAACCTCGCACCGCCGGACGAGGGCGGTCTCCTCGCCAACGCGATGGAGGACCTCATCGCCGCCGACCGCTCCCTCGTCCGCGTCGACGAGGTCGCAGTCCGCCTGCGCATCTCCGTGCGCGGTGTGCAGAGGATCGCGCAGCGGTACGTCGGACTGCCGCCGCTGACCATCATCCGCCGGTACCGGCTCCAGGAGGCCGCGCAGCGACTCCGCGAGGACCCGCCGCTGTCGATCGCGCGGGTCGCCGCGGAGCTCGGCTACGCCGACCATGCCCACCTGAGCACCGACTTCCGCCGCGTGCTCGGATTCACTCCGCTGTCCTACCGCGGTGATCCGATCCATTCGCCGAGGCACCGGACGGAGTCCGGTGGACGATGACCGACGCACCGCTCGCATGAGATGGAAGGAGAAGTTCATGCGCATCCTCATCACCGGGTCGACCGACGGCCTCGGCCGGGCCGGCGCCGCATCACTCCTCGATGACGGCCACGAGGTCGTCGTCCATGCCCGCAGCCCGCAGCGGCTCGCCGTCGTCGCGGAGCTGACCTCCCTCGGGGCCGAGGCGATCGTCGGCGACCTCGCCCGCCCCGACGAGGTGGCATCACTGGCCGAGGACGTATCCCGGTTCGGGCCGATCGACGCCGTCATCCACAACGCCGGGATCATCGACGGGCCGGACGTGCTGCCGGCCAACGTCATCGCACCCTATCTGCTCACCGCGCTCGTCCCGGCCGCGCGGGTGATCTACCTCAGCAGCGGCATGCACCGAGGCGGCCGGGCTGAGCTCACCGGAATCGAGCAGCCAGGTGAATCGGTGTCGTACTCCGACAGCAAGCTGCTCGTCACCGCTCTCATGGCGGCCGTCGCGCGGCGCCGGCCCGACGTCATCTCCCACGCCGTGGATCCCGGATGGGTGCCGACGAAGATGGGCGGGCCGTCCGCGACCGACGATCTGGCGCTCGGACACGTGACCCAGGCGTGGCTCGCGGCCACGGACGACCCCGCGGCACGCGACTCCGGAGGCTATTGGCGCCACCAGCGGATCGAGGAGCCGCATCCGACGGTCCAAGACGAGCAGTTCCAGGACGAGCTGTGCGCCGCCCTCGAGCGCCCTACCGGGGTCAGCCTGCCGCGACCGTGAAGTGCCGGTCCTCCCCGGGGTGCTCGAGCTCGTTGACCACGGCGATCGCGAGGTCCGGGGCCGTGATGCGCGAGCGCCCGTGCGCGTCGGTGAGCAGCGTCGTGGTCCCGCGCCGGTACACGCCGGTGCGCGCACCGGGCTCGAGCACGGCCGGCGGGCTGAGATAGGTCCACCCGGTGAAGGCATGCCTCCGGCATACGCGGTACTGCGCCAGACTCGCCGCGGCGACCGCCCGCCACGCCTCGGGCACGTGTTCCGGGTCGTCGATGAGGAGGCGCCCGGGATCTCCCGGGGAGCGCAGCGGCGCGGAGCCGCCGACGATGAGGACCCGGGTGCCGGACCGCTCCGCGGCATCGAGCACCCCGCGGGTGAGCCCGGCGACGGCGGACTCCTCCCCGGGTGGCAGCCGGATGGCGAGCACCGCGGCGTCGACCTCGGCGAGCACTGCCTTGACCGCCGCGTGGTCGGCGATGTCGACGGCACGGGATTCGCACCCCGGCCGGTCCGGCTCCGCGCCCGGCCGGCGGGAGAGGGCGAGGACGGAATGGCTGCGGCTGAGCGCCTCGGCGACGGTGGCGCTGCCGACCATGCCGGTGGCGCCGAATACGGCGATTCTCATGATGGTCGAGTCTCCTTCTGTGGGATGTCGGGTGTCGGGTTCGAACGGGTGGGTGAGGGGAGCTGACCGGCGACCATCGCGGTGAGTGCGACTGCGAACCCGACCAGCTGGACCGGGGTGAGGGCCTCGCCGGCGATCGCCGCGCCGAGGACCGCGGCGACGAGCGGGGAGAGGAGGCCGAGGAGCGCGGTCGCGGTGACGGGCAGGCGTCGGATGCCGGAGAACCACAGGGTGTACGTCAGCAGTGCGCCGACGAGCCCCAGCCACAGGTACCCGGCGACTGCCGGGGCGTCGATGCCGGCGGGCACCCCGTCGATGACGAGCGCCGGGACGAGCAGCACGAGGCCGCCGGCGATGAGCTGCCAGCCGGCCAGGCCAAGCGAGGACACCCCGGGCGGGCGGCCCCAGCGCTTGGTGAGCACGACTCCGGTGCCCATCGACACGGCCCCGGCCATCCCGGCGAGCACGCCGAGCGGACTCAGCGCGGCGGCGGGCCCGAGGACGACGAGGCCGATGCCCACGACGCCGACGATCCCCCAGGCCACGCGCCACGCGGAGAGCCGCTCGTGGAGGATCGCGACGGCGAGGAACGCGACGACGAGCGGCTGGGTGGCGCCGAGCGTGGCGGCGACCCCGCCGGGCAGGAACTGCGCGGAGAGGAACAGGAGGGGGAAGAACGCACCGATGTTGAGCGTGCCGAGGACGAGGCTCTTCCACCACCACGCGCCGTGCGGCAGCTGCCGGACCAGCAGCACCGCGAGGAGGCCCGCGGGAAGCGAGCGCAAGAGCGCGGCGAACAGCGGATGGCCCTCGGGCAGCAGGTGCGTGGTGACGATGTACGTCGTGCCCCAGACCGCCGGGGCGAGTGCCGCGAGCGCCGTCCAGCCCGCGCGGGTGCTTCCGGTCAGGTCGGCTGCCGGAGCGGGGGAGCGGGGCGGGGTCGGAGTCATGCGTCCATCGTCGGACCTCCGCCGATGATGAGGCCAACACATTGTTGTCATGCTGAGCATGAACAGCGATCATGGATGGATGGAGCTCCAGCAGATGCGGTACGTCGTCGCCGTCGCCGAGGAGCGCAGCTTCACCCGGGCGGCCGAACGCTGCTTCGTCGTGCAGTCCGCGCTCAGCCACCAGATCAAGACGCTCGAGCACGAGCTCGGCGTCACCCTGTTCGCCCGGTCGAGCCGCCGGGTCGAGCCCACGCCCGCCGGCCGGGCGTTCCTCCCGCAGGCGCGGGCGAGCCTCGAGGCCGCGGAGCGCGCGGTGGCCGATTCCGCCGCCGCGATCGGACGCATCAGCGGCACCCTGACCCTCGGGGTGATCCCCACCGTCACCGCGCTTGACATCGCCGCGACGCTCGGCGCCTTCCACCGGGCGCACCCCGAGGTGCGGATCGCGCTGCGCGGCGGCGGCAGCGACACCTTCGTCTCCGCCATCGCGGACGGGCGGATGGACGTCGCGGTGCTCGGCCTGCCGGACACCGGGCCGCCGCAGGGCGTCGCCTCCCGCGTGCTCGCACGGCAGCGTCACGTCGCGGTCGTGTCCTCCCGCCACCGGCTCGCCGGGCGGAAGCGCATCGGACTCGCCGACCTCACCGGAGAGGCGTTCGTCGACTTCGCGCAGGGCACGCCCGGGCGCACCCAGTCCGACCTCGCGTTCCGGGCCGCCGGACTGCGCCGGGAGGTCGCCTTCGAGGCGATGAGCACCGAGCTCATCCTCGACCTCGTTCGCGAGGACCTCGTCGTCACCCTGCTCCCGCCCGCGGTGGTGCCCGCAGACCCCGGGCTGCGCACCATCACCGTCACCGGCGGGCCCACTCGCATCGAGTACCTCGCCTGGAGCGGCTTCAACCCCTCACCGGCGGCGCTGGCGTTCCTTGGCGGAATCCAGCCGCCGGAGTGCCGGGGCGGCATCTTCATCCGCCGGGAAGGGCGATCCGTGGGACCATGAGTCCATGGCGTCCGACGCCCCGCTCGACCCGCCCGCAGATCCGCCCCCGCAGGGGTCCGGACCCGCTGGAACCGGGCCCGAGGCGCCGCGGGCTCACCATGCGGCCCGCGGTCCGCTCGCCCTCAGCGCACTCGGCATCGTGTTCGGCGACATCGGCACCAGCCCGCTGTACTCGCTGCAGGCGGTGTTCAGCGTCGACCACAACTCCGTCGCACCCACGCGCGGCGACGTGTTCGGCATCATCTCGATGGTGTTCTGGGTCATCACCGTCATCGTCTCCGTCAAGTACATCGCCCTCGTCATGCGCGCCGATAACGACGGCGAAGGCGGGCTCCTCGCTCTCGTCGCCCTCATCCGGCGCAGGCTCGGGGAGCGCGGCAGGCTCACCGGCACCGCGCTGATCCTCGGCATGGTCGGTGCCGCCCTGTTCTACGGCGACTCGCTCATCACCCCGGCGATCTCCGTGATGTCGGCCTTCGAGGGCCTCGCGGTGGTGCGGCACGGGCTGTCCGGGTGGGTGCTGCCGCTGTCGGTGGGGCTGCTCGCCGTGGTCTTCTGGGTGCAGCGGTTCGGCACGACCGCCGTCGGCCACCTCTACGGGCCGATCATGGTGGTCTGGTTCCTCACGCTCGCCGTGCTCGGGGTGCCGCACATCCTCGCCACCCCGGAGATCCTCGGCGCGCTGCTGCCGCACCACGCGATCGTCTTCGCCGTCGAGCGCCCCGGCGTAGCGTTCATCGCGATGGGTGCGGTGGTGCTCGTCATCACCGGTGCAGAGGCGCTCTACGCCGACATGGGACACGTCGGCCCCCGGCCCATCCGGCTGGCTTGGTTCGGCCTCGTGTTCCCGGCGCTCACACTCAACTACCTGGGGCAGGGCACCGTGATCCTGGGCGATCCGACCGCGATCGACAACCCGTTCTTCCACCTCGCCCCGACCTGGGCGACGGTGCCGCTCGTCGGCCTCGCCGCGCTCGCGACCGTCATCGCCTCGCAGGCGGTGATCTCCGGGGCGTTCTCCGTGTCCCGCCAGGCCGCGCGCCTGGGGATCCTGCCGCGTCTGACCATCAGGCACACCTCGCGGCGGGAGGGCGGGCAGATCTGCATCGGCTCGGTCAACTGGATGCTCTTCGCCGGTGTCCTCGTCCTTATCGCGCTCTTCCGCTCCTCCGTGGCCCTCGCCGCGGCTTACGGGCTGGCGGTGACCGGCACGCTCGTGCTCACCTCCGTGCTGTTCATGGTGTTCGCCCGCCGGGTCCTGGGTGCGGCCTGGTGGCAGCTCGTGGTGTTCCTCGTGCTCATCGTGGGAGTCGAGCTCGTGCTCCTCGCGGCGAACCTCACCAAGCTGCTCCACGGCGGCTGGCTGCCGGTCACGATCGCGGTCGTGCTCGTCACCGTGATGGCGACGTGGCGGTGGGGAGCGGCGCGCGCGGCGGCCGGCCGCGCCCGGCTCGAATCACCCCTCGACGCGTTCCTCTCCGGCACCGCCGCACAGGCGGGCCGCGTGCCGGGGGTCGCGGTGTTCCTCCACCAGGATCCCGCGACGACCCCGCTGGCGCTGCGCGACTCGGTGACGTTCAACCGGGTGCTCCATAAGCAGAACGTCATCATGACCGTCGTCAATGCCGACGTGCCGCACATCCGCCACGACGAGCGCGTCGTGGTGGAGCGGCTGCCGCACCCGGGGTTCATCCACGTCACCTGCCGGGTCGGTTTCATGGACCCGCAGGACGTGCCCCGGGCGCTGGCGCGGGCGCAGGCCCTGGTCCCGGACCTCGACCTCGACCTCGACGTGCACCGTGCCCGGTACTTCCTCTCCATCGTGCGGCTGACCACGGCGCACCCGCCGTCGTGGCGCCGGTGGCGCACCGCGGTGTTCCTCTGGCCCGCCGGGACCGCCGCGGACCGGACCACGGCGTTCCACCTGCCGTCCGACCGGACCGTGATCATGGGCGGCCGGCTCGTGCTGTGAGGCCACGGGAGCAGCGCCGTGCCGGTCGGACGAACGCTCCGGCGACACCGACGAGCGCAGTGACCGCGAAGGCGAGCGGCGGACCGATGGCTGTTGACAGCGACCCGACCAGCGGTGTTCCTGCCGCCTGCCCGAGGGCGAGGACGAGGAAGGCGAGGCCGACGCCGGTGGCGGGGGAGTGCATGTACACCTGAGTCCCCCAGACCAGCAGGATCCCGGTGAGACCGATGTAGGTGGCGCCGAACACCGCCGCCGCACCCCAGGCGATCGGCACGGAACCCGGGAGCGCCGCGAACAGCACTGTCGCTGCCCCGTTGAGGATCATGGTCGCGGTCCAACTCGGCCCGACGCCGAGGCGCGCGACAAGTCCACCGGCGGCAGCGCCGGCCATGCCGAACGCGCCGAGGAGGATCCAGGCAACCGTCGAGGTGAACTGAGTCATGCCGCCGGTGCCCACGAGCAGGTCCCGCCCGAACGTCCATACCGCCGAGCTCGCGATCCCCATGAGAGCCGCGGCGAGCACGAGTCGGCCGGACCCGGCGGGGAGGCGCTGCAACTGGAATGCGCGGTGTGTTCTCCCCTTGGCGGGGGACGGCGCATCGGTCGTCCGGAGCGGTCTCCCGCCCGGCACCGCGAAGGCGACCCAGAGTGTGACCGCTGCGCACAGCCCGGCGAACACGAACCAGGCGAGCCGCCACTGACTCGCGGCAACGAGCGCGACCGGCCCGGAGATGAGCACGCCGAGTCTGGTGCCGGCGTTGACGACGGTCTGTGCGCGATCCCGCACCCGCTCCCTCACCGTGGTGGCGATCGCCTGGGCCAGCGGAGGCGAGGCGATGCCCGTGCTCGAACCCGCGACGATCACACCGATGGCGAGCGCCATCGCATTCGGGGCGAGCGCGATGAGCAGGACCCCAACAGTGGCGACGACTCCCGCGCTGATCGCCAGGGTGCGGCTCCCGAGCCGCGGGGTCAGCGCGGTCGAGGCCACGATGGCGAGGCAGTACGCGGCGTAGGACCCCGAGGCGATCGCCCCCGCGGTGGCGGCGGTGAGTTCGAACTCGGCGCTGAGCACCGGGACGAACAGTCCGTAGGAGAAGCGCGCGAGCCCATAGCAGGCGGCGATGAGCGCGAGCCCGGCACCGGTGAGCTGCGCAGTCCTCCACCGCCCCGGAGCAGGCGTGCTCGTCACTGCGGATCCCAATCCCATCGTGCTGCCTCTTCATGAGGTTTACAGGTCTGTGAACCTGTGGCTACGCTGCGTATACTCGGCAGCAGAGTCAACGAGGAGGACATCGGTGGGATCGAGTGGAGCGGCAGCGGGCCAACGCACGTCCGCAGGCCTGAGCCCAGGTGCCCGCCGGATCCTCGACACCGCCTCCGCCCTCTTCTACGAGCACGGGATCCACACCGTCGGAGTGGACACGATCGCGGCGCGATCAGGCATCACCAAGCGCACGCTCTACGACCGGTTCGGCTCCAAGGACGCGCTCGTCACCGCATACCTCCAGGCACGTCACGAGGCGTGGTGGGACGACCTCGAGCGGCGCATCGACCGGGCGCTCGCCCCGCGGGTCCTCGCAGTCTTCGACGCCTACGCCTCGACCGGTCTGCCGAGCGTACGCGGCTGCGCGTTCCTCAACGCCGCCGGGGAACTCCCGCTCGACCACCCCGGCCAGGCGGTGATCCGGGCGCACAAGACCGCGGTGCGCCGCCGCCTCGGCGAACTCCTCCACGCCGACCACCCGGACCTCAGTGACCGCGGATCCCTGGCCGAGCACCTCTTCCTGCTCCTCGAGGGCGCGATCGCCCATCGCGGAGTCGACGGCGACGACCGGCGCCTCGTCCGCGCCCGCGGACTCGCCGCACAGCTCCTCGGGGACACCCGATGAGCACCCACCAGGAGCGCACTGCCCGGGTGACCACTACCCGGGCGGGAACCGAGTTCCTCCGCAGCCCAGGCCTGCCGCAGCTGGAGTTCCGGCGTCCGGCCCAGGATCGTTCCTGCTACCAACCGCACGCGCACGAGCGGTTCTCCGTCGGGATCATCGACAGCGGATCGACGCTGTTCTCCGGCGCGGTTGGTGACCCGGTCCGCCTGGTGCCCGGGGACGTCATCCTCATCCCCGCGGGCTTCGTCCACGAGTGCAACCCCGACGGCGGTCGCTGGGAGTACCGGATGATCCACGCCGATGAGGCCTGGCTCGCCGCGCTCGTCCCGGACGATCACTCCGAGCTCCTCGCCGCTGGCCTGGCGGCAGAATGACCGGGTCATCCGCGGCCGGGAGATGCTGCGCGCCGGAACCTCTGTCGTGGAAACCGCGATCGCCCTGGGGTTCGTCGACCAGAGCCACTTCCACCGGGTGTTCCGGGCCCACGTGGCCGCACTGCCCGGTGCCTACCGCGGCTGACCGCCGCGCCCGGCACACCTGCAACTTCGTACAAGACCGCGCCTCACTGCTCCGGCCATGCTCGATGCAGATCATCGTCGAGCCCCCGGAGGTCCCGTGGAGCAGTTCCTCGCCGTCGCCCTGGCCAACGGCCTCTTCATCGCCGCGGCCTTCTCCGGCATGGCGCTCATCACGAACGATGCGGTGCTCCACGTCATCCAGGCAACAGGGGGGATCTTCCTCGTGCACATCGGGATCGTGTTCCTGCGCTCCCGCACAGCACTCGACCCGGCCGAGGTGCACCGGGCCGCCCGGACCACGTGGACGCGCAACCTCGGCCTGGGCCTCGCCTCCGGTCTGCTCAACCCCAAGAACGCGCTGTTCTACGTCAGCCTCGCCTCTGCGGTGACCACCGCGAGCCCGGCTGCGCTCGTGCTCTACGGCGGGTGGATGTTCACCCTCGTGCTCGTCTGGGACCTGTTCGTCGCCATGGCGCTCGGTTTCCGGCGGGGTGATCGCCGGCTGCGGGATGAAGGATGAACCGCAGTCGCTCGGGTAGTCTGCTCGAAACGTTTTGGAGACCGGAACCGAGCTATCCTCCGTTCTCAGCGAGTATCGATTCGTAGTCTCGCCCGCCGTAGAAGATGCCGATGATTGCGACCACCTCTTCGAGCACGGCGAACGCGATCACCACTCGTCTTCTGTAGCCGATCGTGCGGAGCCCCGGTCTGATGTCATCGCGTTCGGAACCACGGAAGGGAAAGTCTCCAAGCCCCTCGCAGAAGTCGACGATTGCATTGGTGAATCGCAATGCGGTGTCGGGTGAATCAGCATCGGCGATGTAGTCGTACAGGTCATCGAGCTGACTGAGCGAGTCGCGGCCGAAGACGACGCGGTAGTCGTTCACGTCTCGCGGGAGTGCCGAGATGCAAGGCGGGCTCGAACCTCATCCGGACTCGCGGCTTCGGCAGGTGATTCGACCGCGGAGTCGTAGGCGGCGGCGACCTCGTCCTGCAACCACCGTTCGATCGCAAAATCGCGGGCGAACAGAGCACGCAACCCATCTCGGACGACTTCGCTCTCACTCGCGTACTCTCCCGAGCGGACCCGCTCGCGGAGGGCGTCGGCCATGTCGTTGGGGAGCGTGATGCTCAATTGACGGGTGGTCCGCATGATCGACCTCCGAACTCCGATGGGATTCCATCCTACTCAGGGCGAGGCCTGCAGGCGAGGCTCGTTCGAGAGGATTTCGACGGTGCCGCGTGAGCTGTGCCTCAGTGCTGCATCGACCGTAGGAACCGCGCGGAGGACGCTCCGTGGGTAGGATCGGAACCGGCCGCGACGACGAGGCACCTTCCGCCGCGAGGGGCTCTCCGGTCGGGGCGGAGAGGAGAGCACGCATGCGCAGGTCGTCCGACGGATCCGCCCCGCTCCGGCTCGGACGGACGGGCTACTTCTGGGCGGCAGCCTCTGTCCTCGCACTCGGCCTGTGGTCCTCCGGGTCGCCGAGCGTCCTCTACCCGATCTACGCGGACCGGTGGGACCTCGCGCCGGTCGTCGTGACGTCGGTGTTCGCCACCTACCAGCTCTCGCTCATGGTCGTGCTGCCGCTGTTCGGCAATCTGTCCGACCTCTACGGCAGACGACGGGTGATGATCGTCGGCATCGCTCTGATCGGGCTCTCAGCGCTCGTCTTCGCGCTCGCCCCGAACGTGCTGTTCCTCTACGCCGGGCGCGTCCTTCAGGGTGCGGGAACCGGGCTCACGGTGGGCGCAGCCACTGCGGCGCTGACGGAGAACAACCCCACTGCGAATCCGCGCTTCGCGAGCACCACCGCCACCGTCGCGACCGCCACCGGTCTCGCCTGCGCCCTGGTCCTCAGCGGTGTGCTCGCCGAGCATTTCCCGCTGCCGCTGGTGTGGAGCTACATCGTTCTCCTCGGCCTTGCTGCAGTGTCGATCATCGCGCTCGTGCTCAGCCCGGACGACCGGCCCGCCGCCCGGGCGAGGTGGCGCCCGCAGGCCCCGTATGTGCCGGCGGGGATGCGCCTCGGGTTCCTCATCGCGACCCTGTCCGCGGCGCTCGCGTACTGCGTCGGCGCGATCTTCCTCTCGCTCGGCGCGACGATGATCGACCAGTTCACGAGCACCGACAACACCGCAGTCGTCGGCGGTCTGCTGGGAGCGTCGGCCGCCTGCATCGGACTCACCGGGCTGTTCCTCGGACGTGCGCGCGCCGGCGCGCTCGTCGCCGCCGGAGCGCTGGCCACCGTACTCAGCGTCGGACTCATGGCCGCGGCGAGCGCATTCGAGTCCCTGCCGCTGTTCTTCGCCTGGTGCATCGTCGGCGGCATCGCCTACTCGCTGGCATTCACCGGCGGGCTCGGCGTCATCAACCGGATCGCTCCGGATGAGCACCGCGGTGCCGTGCTCTCCCTGCTCTACCTCGTCGCCTACACCCTCCAGGCGGTGGCCGTGCTCGGTGTCGGGGTGCTCGCGACCGCCGGCTCGCTCGGCGCGGCAGTGGGTATCGCCGCCGTCGTACTCGCCGTCGTCTGCGTCACCGTGCTCGCGCTCCTCCTCGTCGATCGGCGGGCAGGAGCAGCCTGAGGGTCAGTTCGCAGGTTCGTCGAAGCCGACGAACACCGTCGCCTCGTCCACCGACTTGCGGGCGGACACGACGCTGTTCGCCGGGAAGGACTCGTCCGGGTGGCCGATGGCGATCGCGATCATGATGACCTGGTCCTCGGCGATGCCGGCGTGCTCCCGCACGACGGGGGACTGCATGATGCCCTGCGAGTTGACGCAGCAGCCGAGGCCCCGGGACCACGCCGCGTTGACGAGCGCGGTGGCGACCGCTCCGCAGTCGAACACCGGCACGTCCCCGCCGTGGAGGTCCCGGTCGTAGGTGACGATGATGCAGGCCGGGGCGTCGAACTGCCGGAAGCCGCGCAGCACCCAGTCCTGGCGCGCCGGTTTGTCCTCGCGTGCGATGCCCATGGCGGCGAAGAGCTGCTTGGCGACGCCGATCTGGCGCTCCCGGTGCTTGCCCTGGTACGGGTCGGAGCCGCGGAACTCCCGCGACTCCGGGATGCCGGCGAGGTTGCGCTCGACGTTGCCGGCGCGGATCCGCTCGAGGGGCTCGCCGGTGATGACGTAGAAGTTCCACGGCTGGCTGTTGAGTGAGGACGGCGACCGGATCGCCAGGCCGATGATCTCCTCGATCACGGCCCGGGACACGGGTTCGTCGGTGAACCCGCGGATCGTCCGGCGTCCGAGCACCACCTCGTCGTAGGTCATGGGGAGGGGCTGCAGGGTGCGCTCCGCACTCCTCGGTGCTGGTCTCGGTGAGACGACTGTGTCCATCCCTCATAACTATCACATCGCCGGCAGGATCATCCGCCGCCGGTCCCCGTCGAGGTGGTCGAGCCGGTCGACGGCCGCGAGCTCGGCATCGCGGCGGAGGCCCAATCGCTGTGATCGTCGATGGTGTAGGACTGCACCATGCACATCACGGGAGCCAGCAGCGCACAGGAGCACGGCCGCGATCCGCACGACGGGTTCGGCCGATGAGCGCCGCCGAGGAGTGGCCGCCGATCGTCGACCGCGCCGTCTGGGACGACGCGCGTGCCGTGCTGCAGCAGGAGAAGGTGCTCACCCGGATGAAGGACGCGATCAGCGCCGCCCGGCGCCGGATGCCCATGGTCGAGGTGCGCTCCGACTACCGCTTCCACGGCCCGGACGGCACCGTGACGCTGCTCGACCTGTTCGACGGGCACCCGCAGCTCATCGTCCAGCACTTCATGTTCGGTCCCGATTGGCAGGAGGGGTGCGACGGGTGCTCGATGATGGCCGAGCACATCGGGCCGCTCTCCCACCTCCACGCACGTCGGACCGCGTTCGTGCTCAGCTCGCGCGCTCCGCTCGAGCGCCTGCACGCCTTCCGCGAGCGCATGGGCTGGGACCTGCCGTGGTACTCGACCGAGGGCGACGCCTTCAACATCGAGTTCGGGGCGACCGTCGACGGCGAAGAGCAGCAGGCGATCAGCGTGTTCGTGCGCCGCGGCGACCGCGTCTTCCACACCTGGTCGATCTACGCCCGCGGTGAGGAGCCCTTCATGATGGTCTTCGACCTCCTCGACCTCACCCCCTTCGGGCGGCAGGAGGAGTGGGAGAGCTCGCCGCCCGGGGTGCCGCAGGATCCGACGTACTCGTGGATGCGGCTCAGCGACAGCTATGACCGCACCGAACAGTCCTGCACCTGCCACGACGCCGACTGACTGAGCGAAGGCGCAGTCGGCGGGAACACAGCGGGCCGATCATCTCGGTCCGCGGCCCTCACAGCCACCCGGTCCCCGGGATCTCCTGATCCTCACGACCTCCACCGCTCGACGATGACCGTGTCACGCCACTGCCCGGCCTGAGGCCCGTAGGTCATGAGCGCGATCCGCTCCCGGCGGCCCACCGTGCGGAACCCGGCGCGCTTGTGCAGGCGGACGCTCGCGGTGTTCTCCGGGAACAGCGAGCCCTGAATCGTCCACACGCCGTGCGCGTCCGCGACCCGGATGAACTCGGCCAGCAGCCGCGCGCCGAGGCCGCGGCCGAACTCCTCGGGGTGGACGTACACCGAGTGCTCGACGACGCCCCGGTACACCGCGCGGGCCGACACCGGCGTGGCGGCCGCCCAGCCGCGCACCCGCTCGTCGTCATCGACGGCGACGAGGCGCAGCGCGGGGATCCGGCGCTCCGCGAACTCCTCCCAGCTCGCCGGGGGTGCGGAATCGAAGGTCGCCTGCCCGGTCGCGATCCCGGCCCGGTAGATCTCCTCCACCGCCGGCCAGTCCGCCTCCGTCATCACGCGGAAGCGCACCCCCGGGCCCGAGGCGCCGCTCATGCGTGCGACCGCTGTCCGCTGCGCCCGTGCGCGGTGCCCGTGGGGATGCCGAGCGACACCGGGGCCGCCGGTAGGCAGCACGCGCTCACCGGCGGGCAGCACGCGGCGTCGGCATCCGTGCCGCTGTCGCCGGAGTCGGCGCAGTCAGGGGTGTCGCAGCCGCCCTCGTCTCCGTCCACGGAGCCGAGGCCCGCGGAGCACACCCCGGTCTCCGGCAGCACGAGCTCGACGCGCTCGGCCGCCTCCCGGTCGCCGGCGAGCGCGGCCGCGATCGAGCGCACCTGCTCGTAGCCGGTGGCCAGGAGGAACGTCGGTGCCCGGCCGTAGGACTTCATCCCCACGATGTAGAAGTCCGGATCCGGGTGCGCGAGCAGCCTCGCACCGTGCGGGGGCACGGTCCCGCAGCTGTGGAACTCGGGGTCGATGAGCGGACCGAGCTCCCGCGGCGCCTCGACGACGGGATCGAGGTCGAGGCGGACCTCGCGCAGCATGCCGAGGTCCGGCCGGAACCCGGTCGTCGGCACCACCCGGTCCGCCTCGAGCGCGACGGGGCCGGCCGGGGTGTCGGCATGGACGGTCACGCCGTCGCCCGATTCCAGACCGGTGATGGTGAACTCGGTGTGCAGCTCGACGGCGCCGCTCTCGACGAGTGCGCGCAGGCGCGCGCCGAGCGCGCCGCGGGCCGGGAGCCCGTCCTGGTCCTCCCCGCCGTAGACGGCGTCAGGGAGTGCGGACCGGATCGCCCAGCTGATGCGGGTGTCCGCCTCCTCCGCCCGGAGCTCGGCGAGGGCGAGCAGGGTGTTCGCAGCCGAATGGCCCGCACCGACGACGAGCACGCGGCGGCCGGAGAAATGCTCGCGGTCCCGGCCGGTGACGTCCGGCAGGGGAGAGGTGACGAGTCCGGCGGCGCGGGCGGCCGCCTCGCCGGCGGCAGGAAGTCCCGCCTGCCCGAGCGGGTTCGGGGTGTGCCACGTGCCCGAGGCGTCGATCACCGCACGCACGCGGTGATCGGTGACCGCGCCCTGCGCGTCGGCGACCCGGACGAGGAACGGGGTGGTCTCGCGCTCGTGGCTGCGAGTCCGATCCATGCCCTCGCGGCTGACCGCGACGACCCGGGTACTCGTGCGGATCCGTCCGCTGAGCTCCGGGGTCGCGGCGAGCGGCGCGAGGTAGTCGGCGACGAGCTCCGCCCCGGTGGGCAGGCGGTCGAGGTCGGGCTCCGTCCAGCCGGTCGATTCAAGGAGTGCGCGGGCGGCGGGGTCGATGTCGTACCGCCATGGGGAGAAGAGGCGGATGTGGCCCCAGGCGCTCACCGCGGATGCCGGTTCAGGGCCCGCCTCGAACACGATCGGCTCGAGCCCGCGGGCCAGCAGGTGCGCCGCCGCGGCGAGACCGACCGGGCCGGCTCCGATCACGGCGACCGGCAGTGTGGACGGGTCGGCTGCGGGCACGGGCGTCTCCTCGGTTCGGGGTGCGCACGGTGGTCGCCGCACGCGGCTCAATCGACAGCCATCGCACATCGATGGCTGTCGATGTACAGCCAAGCATGTCGTATCGACAGGTGTCAATCTATGGGCATAATGGGGGAGTGACCACAGCGATGAGACCTGCCGGACCTGTTCGATGACCGACCGACCCCGGGGTGGGATGACGGCCCTGTGCCTGGCCCAGATCACCAGTTGGGGACTGCTCTACTACTCGCTGCCCGTCGCCGTCGTCCCGGTCTCCGCGGACACCGGGTGGAGCCACACGACGGTCACCGCCGCACTCGCCGCAGGCCTCCTCGTGTCCGCGGTGCTCGGCGTCCGGGTGGGCCGGCTCCTCGACGTCCGCGGGCCGCGTGCGGTGATGACCACCGGCTCCGTCATCGGGGTGCTCGCCCTGCTGCTCGTCGCCTGGTCGCCGAACCTGCCGATGTTCTTCGCCGCCTGGCTGCTCGCCGGCTTCGCTCAGGCCGCGGTGCTCTACCCGCCCGCGTTCGCCGTCATCACCCGCTGGTACGGGCCCCGGCGCGTCGGTCCGCTCACCACGCTCACGCTCGTCGGCGGCTTCGCCTCGACGGTGTTCGCCCCGCTCGTCGCCTTCCTCGTCGAGGTGTTCGGGTGGCGCGGGAGCTACCTCGTCATGGCGGGCATCCTTGCGCTCGTCACCATCCCGCTGCACGCGCTGTTCCTCAACGGTCCGTGGTCCGACGGCGCCCCTGTCCGGGCCACCACCGCTGCGACGGCGGAGATCCGGCAGGTCACCCGCTCCGCCCGGTTCCGGATCCTGCAGATCACCATGGCGGTGGCGACCTTCACCCTCTTCGCGGTGACGATCAACATCATCCCGATGTTCCTCGAGCGCGGGATGAGCTACGAGATGGCGGCCCTGTCGCTCGGCCTCGTCGGCGCCGGGCAGGTCATCGGCCGCATCGGGTACCCGCAGTTCGCCCGCGCCACCACACCTCGGATGAGGACGGTCACGGTGTTCATCGCCGGCGCCGCAGCACTCTGGGTGCTGGCGCTGCTCCCGCAGCCGTACTGGCTGCTCGTGGCGGTCGCGATCCTCGCCGGAGGAGTGCGCGGGTGCCACACACTGCTCCAGGCGACTGCGGTGTCGGACCGCTGGGGGACGAAGAACTTCGGCGCGATCAACGGCGCTTTCGTCGCACCGATGACCGCCGTCGGAGCGGTCGCCCTGGTTGCCGGGCCGGGTCTGGCCGAGCTGCTCGGCGGCTACCCGGCGATGGCGGTCATCATGGCCGCACTGTTGACCGGGGCCGCGCTCGTGGCAATGAGGGAGCCGCAGCCGAGGCCGGCGCCTCACCCCTGATGGACGGGCAGCTCCACATGCACGGCGAATCCACGGGCCGGAGCGGGGTCAGCGCCGGCCGGTGAGGCCCGGATCCTGGCCCTCGCATACCATCGATGCGTGCCGAATCCTCCAGAACCCGCCGCCCGTCCCGACGACCACGACGACGGGCCGCCCGCCGACAGCCGCTACCAGAAGCTCGACAGCGCAGCGGTCCGTGATTCGACGGCTCGCCTGCAGCGGAAAATCAGGAGCCGGTTCCCCGACCGGGGACTGTGGGAGGTGTGCAGCGAGCTCCTCGGCCTCGTCGACGAGGTCATCGAGGGCGGCGGGATCAGCCGCCGCCGGGTCGGCCTCGCCCGGGTGCTCTCGCGTGCCGCGATCATCACCGTCATCGTCGTCTTCGGCGGCGCGATCGTGCTCGCCGGCGTCGACGTCTGGGCGGGAGCCGATGCCCTGGGGCCGATCGACCTGCTGCCGCTGCTCGAGACCGCGGTGAACAACCTCGTGTTCGCCGGCATCGCGATCTTCTTCCTCGTCGCGGTCCCGGAGCGCATGGAGCGTGCGCGGGTGCTGCGCCTCGTCCACCGTCTGCGCTCGCTCGCCCACGTCATCGACATGCACCAGCTCACCAAGGTGCCCGAGCGGCTCGAACGCGGCCGGCGCGAGGACGATGGTCTCGATCTGACCCGTG
Source organism: Brevibacterium sp. R8603A2 (assembly GCF_023072605.1). Classification (NCBI taxonomy): domain Bacteria; kingdom Bacillati; phylum Actinomycetota; class Actinomycetes; order Micrococcales; family Brevibacteriaceae; genus Brevibacterium; species Brevibacterium sp. R8603A2. The sequence continues at coordinate 61,675 of NZ_JALLGN010000010.1, read as the reverse complement.
AACAGCTCGCCCACTACTTCGACTACTGCACGGAGATGCTCTCCCTCGTCGGCAAGGCGGCCGCGCTGTTCGCCGAGGACACCACCGATGGCGAGGTGCTCGATGCGGTCGAGGGCATCGAGACGCTGACGTCCGACATGGCGCGCAAGGTGTGGCAGAAGATCGCGGTGCTCCAGTCCCAGAGCGGCGCCTGACGGATCTCCGTCGCAGCAGGTGAGAGCGGGGGGCTCAGAACCGGAAGGGGATGGGGATCCCGCCCAGGCAGCACACGCCCTGCACATTGCCGCCGCCGGCCTTGAGCGAGGTCGCGGCGCGGGAGCAGCGGGCGAACTGGGACATCGAGGGGCGGATCCCGCCGATCACTCCGCGTTCGGCGATGATCGAGCGGATCACGGCCGAGCAGGAGCGCTCGGCGCCGGCGACGAGGGAGGCGCAGGTGAATCCCTTGCGCGGCGATATGTGCCGCTGGTACATGCGGATGGCGCGGTCGGCGCCGAGGCGCGGGGCACGGGTGATCGGGTGTGTGTTCGACATGCTCCGACAGTAGACCCGATGGCTCGCCGGGTACAGGGTGACCTGCCGGAAACCGGGGCCGACCGGCCCGGTGGTGCACCGCGGACCTGCGGCCGGGGTTCAGTCCTCGCGGTTGCGTTCGGCCCGGCGGTCGGGCATGACCCAGCCGAGGACCGCGGACACGATCGCGACGATGATCGCGGCGAACAGTGCGGTGAGGAACCCGTCGAAGCTCAGCGTGATCGGGGTGAACTGCGAGACCCATGCGGTGAGGAGCAGCATGAGCGCATTGATGACGACGGCGAACAGGCCGAGTGTCAGGCAGGTCAGGGGGAGTGCGACGAGTTCGACGAGCGGCCGGACGAGTGCATTCACCACCCCGAACAGAGCACCGATGACGAGGTACGCCACGACGGTCGAGCCGGTGTCCCCGAGCGAGGCGGCGAAGGCGTCGCTCCCGGCGATCTCCATCCCGGGCAGGAACCAGACCGCGGCGGCGAGCGCCAGGGCATTGACGATGATGCGCAGGATGAGGTTCATGGTGCGTCCTCCTGGAACTGTCGGAACGGTGGCCGCGGCCAGCGGTGCGGTGGGATCCGGTCACCCCCGCAGGATCGACTCCATCTTCCTGCCCCGGCCCACCTCGTCGACGAGCTTGTCCATGTAGCGGATCTTCTGCATGAGAGGGTCCTCGATCTCCTCGACCCGCACCCCGCAGACGACGCCGGTGATGAGCTCGGCGTTGGGGTTGAGCTCCGGCGCCTCGGCGAAGAAGGTCGCGAGGTCCGTGTCGTTCTCGATGACGCGCTCGAGGTCTGCCTCGGAGTACCCCGTGAGCCAGGTGATGACGGTGTCGACCTCGGCCTTGCCGCGGCCCTTCTTCTCCGCCTTGGTGACGTAGTGCGGGTAGATGCTCGCGAAGCTCGTGGTGAAGATGCGGTGCCCGGCCATGGTGCGCCTCCTGGAGTGGTGGATCGATCGACGTCTCGACGTCATTGTCCCACCGGCGAGGCCATCCCGGCCCGGCTCACGAGGTGAACCCGAGCCCCAGCCGGTCGAGCGTGCGCAGCATGAGGTTTCGGTACCCGTCGTTGCGGTCGGCGCGGTCCATCGCCCAGCGGGTCGCGTTGATCCCCGCCGAGGCGTTCGTCCAACGCCTTCACCCCCGCACCTCGCGGCGGGCGAGGAGTGCGGCGCTCCCGGCGATCGCCGCTGCGGTGAGGAGCACCGTGCACGCGAGGATCGCGGCGACGTCGCCGAACCCGATCGTGCCGGGGTCGGCGAAGGTGCCGGTGCCCAGCTGGGTGGTGCGGGCGATGAGCGCATGGGGGAGCACCGCGATCAGCGCACCGACGTCGGCGAGCAGGAGCACCACGGAGACCCCCGAGGCGACGAGCGCGCAGGCCACGGGCGTGGCGAAGGACGGCAGCAGGATCGACAGGCCCGACTGCACGGCGGCCACCGGGATGCTCGCGGCGATGATGAGCAGGCTGATCGCCAGGTACTCACCGGGCAGCAGCCCCGGCAGGCCGAACACGAACCTCCCGAACACCGTGAGCACCCCGAGGAGCACGAGCTGCATGGCCGCGGCGGCTGTCGCGATGACCGCGGTCTTCACCACCGCGATCCGCAGCGCCGAGGTCGGGCCGCTGAGCAGGGCGTTCCAGTTGCCCCCCTGCCTCTCGGGCCGCCACACGAGGGAGGCGATGATCGCGATGCCGAGCGGCAGCGGCGCCATCCCATGGACGACGACGGAGCGCAGCCACATCGTGTGCCAGCCATCGGCCGGGGCCTGACCCGAGGCCAGGGTGTTCGCGACCCCGGAGAGGACCATGGCGGTCGGGAGCAGGAGCACGACGACCCAGCTCAGGGAACGGGAGAGTTTGAGGAATTCGGCGCGGACGGCATTCATGTCAGTCCTCCTTGAGGTCGAGGAGTCCGGTGGTGAGGACGAAGAGCAGGGAGCCCACCACGGCGAGCGCGGCGACGCTCGGGAAGGCCGGGGTGAGGAGTTCGGGGGCGTCGCCGACGAATGCGGCCCCCGTCGCCAGGGAGTAGTAGCCCCACGGCGACAGGTGGGCGAGCAGCGGTGGGAAGCCGCTGGCGAACACCGCGATGAGCGTGCCGACCACCCCGATGCCGAGCGTGACGAGCTGATTGTCCACCACGGTGGCGAGCACGACGTGCAGGGCGAGGACGACGAGGCTGACGGTGACCGCCAGCAGAGTGTAGAGCGCCCATGCGGCCACGGGCAGCAGGGCGGTGATCCCCACCGCGAGCCCGAACCCCGCGACGAGCAGGCTGCTGAGCACGGTCGCCCCGGCCACCCAGATCGCGGTGGCGGCGAACTTCGTTCGGCACAGCCGGCCGGTGGTGACGCCTGCGGTGCGCGCGAGCAGCCAGCCGTTCGCCCGGTGCTCGATGTCGACCTGGCGACTGGCGAGCACGGCGATGGTGAGCGGCGAGCCGACCGGCACGGCGAGCGAGAGTCCGGCGAGCAGGCCGGCCCACGCCTCGGGGGCGGCGGGGCTGAACTCCGGGGAGCTCACCGCGCTCATGATGCTCAGCCCGGAGACGGCGCAGACGAGCGCCGCGGCGCTGAGCCCCATGCGGAGCCGGCGCATCTTGGAGAACTCGAGTCGCAGGAGTCGTGCGCTCATCACAGACCACCTCCGGCGGTGACGTCCATGAAGACGTCCTCGAGCGTCGGTTCGTCGCGCCGCACGCCGTAGATGTCGATCCCCGCACCGGCGAGCTCGCTGACGAGCCGGGCGGTCGCAGGTTCGTCGATGCCGGTGAGGCGCAGGGTGCGGCCGTGCGTGCCGCGGAGCAGCTCGGGCCGGATGAGGGAGGCGGTGCGCTGCGGGTCCGCGGTGTCGATCAGCAGGTCCGGGGTCGAGGCGGCGAACAGCTGCTCCCGGGTGCCCTGGAACACGAGCCGCCCGCCGCTGAGGATGCCGAGCACGGTGGCGGTGCGGTCGATCTCGCCGAGCAGGTGGGAGGACACCATGACGGTGACCCCGGATTCGGCGAGGCTGCGCAGCAGCGCGCGGATCTCCTCGATCCCGGCGGGGTCGAGGCCGTTCGTCGGCTCGTCGAGGATGAGGATCCGCGGCTGCCGGGCGAGCGCCATCGCGATCCCGAGGCGCTGCTTCATGCCGAGCGAGAACTCGCGCACCTTCTTGTCGAGCTGCTTCTCCAGCCGCACGGTGCGCACCGCCGCATCGATCTGCGCGTCGTCGAGCCCGAGCAGCCGCTGGATCAGGCGCATGTTCTCCGTTCCGGTGAGGTGCCCGTAGCCCGGTGGCGATTCGATGAGGGAGCCGATCCCGCCGAGGAGCTCCCGCCGGGTGATGCGGTTCATCGGCCGGCCCATGATCGTCACCTCGCCGCGGGTGGGGCGGACGAGGGAGAGGAGCATCTTCATCGTCGTCGACTTCCCGGCCCCGTTCGGGCCGAGGAACCCGTAGACGCATCCGGTGGGGACGCGCAGCTCGAGGTCCTCGACGACCGGGCGGGTGCCGTAGGTCTTGGTCAGTCCGTGGGTGCTGATGATCGTGTCCATGCCTCCACCCTCGCGAGGATCGGACGCCGCGTCGTCAGCCGCGGGACATCACCTGCGCCTATGCCTCAGGTGGTATGCGCGTCCCCGGGGTCCTCCGGGCCGGGCCGCAGGAGCCCGGATTCGTAGGCGAGCACGACGGCCTGCACCCGATCGCGGAGGTCGAGCTTGGTCAGTATCCGACCGACGTGGATCTTCACCGTTCCCTCGGCGAGGACGAGGCGCTGGGCGATCTCCGCGTTCGAGTGCCCGCGGGCCACTTCGAGAAGGACTTCCCGCTCCCGCGGGGTGAGGAGCTCGAGGCGCGGGTCGGGCAGCCGCGGTGCGCCGTCAGCGGCGCCGCCGGGGGCGAGCACGTGGTCGAGGAGGCGGCGCGTGGTGCTCGGGGCGACGATCGCCTCCCCGGCGTGGACGTGGCCGATCGCTTGCGCGATCTCCTCGAGCGGGGCGTCCTTGAGGAGGAAGCCGCCGGCCCCGGCGCGCAGCGCGTCGTAGGCGTACTCGTCGAGGTCGAAGGTGGTGAGGACGAGAACCTGCGGGGCGTCCGCCTGCTCGCGGATCCGACGGGTGGCCGCGACCCCGTCGAGGCGCGGCATCCGGATGTCCATGAGCACGACATCGGCGGCGACGGACTCGAGCAGGGCGAGCGCCTCCTCGCCGTCGCCGGCCTCGCCGACGACGGTGATCTCCGGCCGGGACTCGAGCATCATCCGCAGGCCGGTGCGGATCATCTCCTGGTCGTCGACGAGCACCACGCGGATCGTCATGTGCGCTCTCCTTCCGTTCGGGTGTCGGTCGGCAGCTCGGCGGCGACCTCGAAACCGCCGCCGGGGCGCGGTCCGGCGTGCACGATCCCGCCCGAGGCCGCCACCCGCTCCCGGATGCCACGCAGTCCGAACCCGTTGCCCGCCGCCGAGGTGCCCGCTGTCGAGGTGCCCGCCGGCGCGGATGCTGGTGCGGCGGTCGTCGGCGCCGTCGCGGGGCCCTGTCCGTCGTCGGTGATCCGGACCCGGACCGACCCGGGGTCGGTGCGCACCGCGACCTCGACACGGCCGACCTCGGGCCCGGCGTGCTTGCGGGTGTTGGTGAGGGCCTCCTGCACGATCCGGTAGACGGTCGCCTCGAGCCCGGTGGACAGTGCTGCTTGGTTCCCGTCGACGGTGAGCTGAACCGGCAGGCCGGCGGCCCGGGATTCCGCGACGAGCTCCGGCAGCCGGTCGATTCCGGGCTGCGGGTCGTGGGGGCCGGTCTCCGGGCTGCGGAGGACGCCGAGCATGGTGCGCATGTCGGCGAGCGCGCTGCGCCCGGTGTCGCGCACCCGCAGCATCGCCTCGCGGGCGCGCTCGGGGGCGGTGTCGACGGTGGCGGCCGCCCCCTCGGACATGACGACGACGACGCTGAGGCTGTGGGAGACGATGTCGTGCATCTCGCGGGCGATCCGGGCGCGCTCCTCGGCCGCCGCGGCCTCCGCGAGCGCGTGCTGCTCGCGTTCGAGCCGCAGGGCGCGTGCCCCGAGCTCGTCGAGGTGGGCACGGCGGATCCGCACGAGGGTGCCCCAGGTCCACACCCAGGCGATGACGACGCAGAGGAGGCCGACCTCGCCGGGGTTGAGGTGCTCGTCGCCGAGCCGCGGCAGGGTTGTGGCGAGCAGCCAGGTCAGCAGTGCGGCGGCGCCCGGCACGGACACCGGCGGGCGGTGCAACGCAGCGAGGGAGTACAGGGCGGGCAGGGCCAGCACGTCGATGGGGAGCAGCGGGGCGCCGAGGAGCGCGTGGGCGCTCATCGCGATGACCATCACGGCGAGGGCGGCGACCGGGTGCCGGTGCCGGAACGGCAGCGCGGCGCCGATGGCCGCGGCGAGGAGGACGTGGACGAGGAGCATGATCGGCGGCTGGCCCACGGCGGCCGCCGGCAGCAGCGGCAGGGTGTAGACGACGGCGACGACCGCGACCGCGATGTCGATCGGGATGCGGAACCGGGCGAGCGGCGCGGGCCGCGCCTCGGCAGGGTCCGGTGCCGGAGCGGCGGGGGTGCCGTCGCCCGCGGGGGCGGGGGAGTCGGGGGCCGGACGTGCCATCGAGTGGCACTCTACCGAACCGGAGGGAGCATACTGGAACCCGTGAAGCACGACGACGAGCAGCGGCCGAGCACGGAGGAGACCTCCTTCCTCCGTGCACTCGTGACGTTCCGCCCGCCGCTCATGTCATTGCGGACCACCTTGCTCCTGGTGAGCCCCGTGTGGTTCGGGTTCATCGTGTTCACCGCGCTCGGCCGACCGCTCGAGGGGCTGCTCGTGGCGCTGGGGGCGTACATCGTGCTCTTCGGCGGGGGCAGCCGCTGCACGCCGGCTGCGCGCGTACATCATCGCCGCGCTCGGGCTCCTGGGCTCCGTCGCTCTCGGCATGGCGGCAGCCGGGTCCGCGCTCCTCACCTGGCTCGCCTACCTCGGGTCCGCGGTGCTCGCCGTGCTCGTCACCCGGCGGGTCGATCCCGGACCGCCGGGCCCGTACTTCTTCGTCCTCATGGTCGGCGGCGGAACCCTGCTCGGCGGGGTGGGCCTCGGCATCCCGCTGACCCTCCTGTTCCTCGCGCTCGGCTCCGCCCTCGCGCTGCTCATGGGCGGCATCGACGCACTCCTCGACCGGCGTACCGCGGACGCGCAGCCGGAGCCGGCCGGGGAGCCGGGACCGGAGACGGTCGGGAATGCGGACAGGGCTGCCGGCGATGCGGACGAGGAGGAGACCGACGACGTCGATGCGCCGCGGGACGATGCCGGTGCCGGGCCGGATCGCGGGTCGACCCGGCTCACGTTCGTGCGGATCGCGATCGCGCTGAGCGCCACGCTCGGCATCAGTGCCCTGCGCGGGGATGCGCACCCGTTCTGGAGAGTGCTCGTCGTCGTCCTCGTACTCTCCTACCCGGGCGATTCCCGGCAGCTCACCGTGCGCGCCGTGTCCCGCATCCTCGGCACGCTCGCCGGCCTGCTCCTGTTCCTGCCGGTCGCCGACCTCCACCTCGGCAGCGCCGGCTACGTCGCCGTGCTGTGCATCCTCCTGTGGTGCGTGGCCCGCTGGACCGCCCGCAACTACCTGCTCGGCAGCGTCCTCATCACCCTGCTCGCCCTGTTCATGTCGGTGCCGCTGACCCCGGACGAATCACCCCTGCAGCTCACGCTGGCGCGCGGCATCGACACCGTGATCGTGTCCCTCGCGGTGCTGCGGCTCGTCCGCCTGCGGCCCGTGGACGACGGAATCGGAAGGACCCCATGACGCACCCCGCACCCGAACCCCACCGCGAGCCCGAGGCGACCCCGTACCCGGATGCCGCTCCGGGCACGGGACCGGCTCCCGCCTCGGGCCCAGCTCCCGCCTCGGGCCCAGCTCCCACCTCGGGACCGGGTCCTGCAGCCGACCCGGAGCCCTCGGCGCCGCCGCTCGGTGCCATGAACGGGGTCGACCAGGCCCTCCAGAAGCACTCGTGGATCGAGGACGTGTGGGGGATGCTCACCGGCACCTTCCTCGCCTCGCTCGGCCTCTACCTGCTGCGTGAGTCGCTCGCCGTCACCGGCGGCACCGCCGGCCTCGGACTCCTGCTGAGCTACGCCTCGGACATCCCGGTCGCGGTGATGTTCCCGCTGGTCAACATCCCGTTCTTCGCCCTCGCGCTGTGGAAGAAGGGATGGAGCTTCACGCTCCGCACGATCATCGCCGTGCTCCTCGTCTCCGCCCTCACGCTCCTCCACCCGGTCATGCTCGCCGGCGTCGACGTCGACCCCGTCTACGGCACGTTCACCGGCAACCTGCTCGCCGGGGTCGGGCTCCTCATCCTGTTCCGTCACCGTTCGAGCCTGGGCGGCATCAACATCCTCGCCCTGCTCGTCCAGGAGCGCCTGGGCTGGAGTGCGGGCTACGTGCAGATGGGCATCGATGTCCTCATCATCGTCGCCGCCCTGATGGTGAGCCCCTGGCCGTCGGTGCTGCTGTCGGCGGCCGGCGCAGTCGTCCTCAACCTCATCCTCGCCCTCAACCACCGGCCGGGCCGCTACACCGGGTATTAGGAGCCCGCGCCGGGGTCGCGGACGGCGGGCGGGAGTAGACTTCCGACGGCCGCACCCGCCGGCCGCACCCGCCTGCGCTGGGAGACACCTCATGACCGATCCCGGGCCCTCCGCCCCGACCGCCGCCGTCGGCGACTCCGCGCCCGCGGCCGACGCCCACGAGCGCATCCGCGTCCACGGCGCGCGCGAGAACAACCTCAAGGACATCAGCGTCGACCTCCCCAAGCGGCGGCTCACGGTGTTCACCGGGGTGTCCGGGTCCGGCAAGAGCTCGCTGGTGTTCGGCACGGTCGCCGCGGAGTCCCAGCGGCTCATCAACGAGACCTACAGCGCATTCGTCCAGGGCTTCATGCCGAGCCTCGCCCGCCCGGACGTCGACCGGCTCGAAGGCCTCACCACCGCGATCCTCGTCGACCAGGAGCGGATGGGTGCGAACTCGCGGTCCACCGTGGGCACCGCGACGGATGCCTACGCGCTCCTGCGGATCATCTACAGCCGGCTCGGCACCCCGCACATCGGCTCCCCGCAGGCCTTCTCCTTCAACGTCGCCTCGGTCAGCGGCGCCGGCGCCGTGACCCTGGACAAGGGCGGCCGGACCGTCAAGGAGAAGCGGACGTTCAGCATCACCGGGGGCATGTGCCCGCGCTGCGAGGGGATGGGCCGGGTCGAGGACTTCGACCTCAGCGAGCTCTACGACGCGGAGAGGTCGCTCAACGAGGGCGCGCTCTCCGTGCCCGGCTACAGCATGGACGGCTGGTACGGCCGGATCTTCCGCGCCTGCGGGTTCTTCGACCCGGACACGCCCATCAAGAAGTTCACCAAGCGCCAGCTCGACGACCTCCTCTACAAGGAGCCGACGAAGATCAAGGTCGAGGGCATCAACCTCACCTACACCGGGGTCATCCCGCAGATCCAGAAGTCCTTCCTGTCCAAGGACGTCGACGCGATGCAGCCGCACATCCGTGCCTTCGTCGAACGCGTCATCACCTTCTCCCGCTGCCCGGAGTGCGACGGCACCCGGCTGAGCGAGGCCGCCCGGTCCTCGACGATCAAGGGAATCCACATCGGGCAGGCCGCCGCGATGCAGATCACCGACCTCGCCGCCTGGGTCGCAGAGCTCGACGAGCCCTCGGTCGCCCCGCTCCTCGCCGGCCTGCGCGAGCTCCTCGACTCCTTCGTCGAGATCGGGCTCGGCTACCTCTCGCTCGACCGGCCGGCGGGAACGCTGTCGGGCGGCGAGGCGCAGCGCACCAAGATGATCCGCCACCTCGGCTCCTCGCTCACCGACATCACCTACGTGTTCGACGAGCCCAGCGCCGGCCTCCACCCGCACGACATCGATCGCATGAACGGCCTGCTGCGCCGCCTGCGCGACAAGGGCAACACCGTCCTCGTCGTGGAGCACAAGCCGGAGATGATCCAGATCGCCGACCACGTCGTCGACCTCGGCCCCGGTGCCGGCGCGGTCGGCGGGGAGATCTGCTACGAGGGGCCGCTGTCCGGCCTGCGCGACAGCGGCACGCTCACCGCCCGCCACCTCGACGACCGCGCCCGCCTCAAGGAGACGGTGCGGGAGTCGAGAGAGGTGATCGAGATCCGCGGGGCGGTCGACAACAACCTGCGCGACGTCGACGTCGACGTGCCGCTCGGCGTGCTCACCGTCGTCACCGGGGTCGCCGGTTCGGGGAAGAGCTCGCTCATCCACGGCCAGATCGCCGACCGCGACGACGTCGTCGTCATCGACCAGTCCGGCATCCGCGGCTCCCGGCGGAGCAATCCGGCGACCTACACCGGGCTGCTCGACCCGATCCGCAAGGCCTTCGCCAAGGCCAATGGGGTCAAGCCCGGGCTGTTCAGCGCGAACTCCGACGGCGCGTGCCCCAACTGCAAGGGTGCCGGGGTGATCTACACCGACCTCGGCGTCATGGCCGGGGTGTCGACGACGTGCGAGGTGTGCGAGGGCCGGCGGTTCGAGGCCTCCGTGCTCGAGCACCGCCTGGGCGGGAGGTCGATCGCCGAGGTCCTCGCGATGTCCGTCGAGGAGGCCTTGGCATTCTTCCGCGAGGGCGAGGCCCGCCTGCCGGCGGCCCATAGGATCCTCGTGCGCCTCGCCGAGGTGGGCCTGGGCTATCTGACGATCGGCCAGCCGCTCACCACCCTGTCCGGCGGAGAGCGGCAGCGGCTCAAGCTCGCCACCCGGATGGGGGAGAAGGGCGGGATCTACGTCCTCGACGAGCCGACCACCGGGCTCCACCTCGCCGATGTCGACCAGCTGCTCGGCCTGCTCGACACGCTCGTCGACGCCGGGAAGTCGGTCATCGTCATCGAGCATCACCAGGCGGTCATGGCGCACGCCGACTGGATCATCGACCTCGGGCCCGGGGCGGGCTCCGAGGGCGGCCGGGTGGTGTTCGAGGGGACGCCGGCCGCGCTCGTCGCCGACGCCTCGACGCTCACGGGGAAGCACCTGAAGGAATACATCGCCGGCTGACCGGGGACCGGGCGAGCACCCCGCACCGCCTGCAGATGCCCGCGATTCCTGCACAGATTCCGCGGGCGGCTGCAGGAATCGCGGGCCTCTCGCGGATCAGCCCAGCGTGCTGCGCAGCACCCGACCGCCGCCGACGACGAGCCTGCGCTCGGGCAGCCGGACGAGGGCGTCCATCGGGTTCTCGGCGTCGACGAGCACGAGGTCGGCGCGCGCCCCGGCCGTGAGGTCGTGGTCCGCGCGGCCGACCGCCCAGGCGCCGTCGCTCGTCGCGGTGCGCACCACGTCGAGCAGGTCCTCGTCGCGCACCAGGCCGCTGACGCGTGCGTACTGCCAGGCGATGCCGAGCGTGTCGCCTGTCCCGTAGGGGCTCCACAGGTCGCGGATGCCGTCGGTGCCGAGGGTGAGCCGGACCCCGTGCTCGCGCAGCGCGTGCAGGGGCAGCTGGGCGGCGCCGAGGCGCGGCGGGGCGACGGTCGACATCGTCACCCCGAGCCCGCCCATCCGCGCGAGCAGGTCCCGCTGCCCGGCGGCGTCGATCTGCGCGACGGCGAAGCCGTGGGCGATGTTCACCGGCGAGGAGAGCTCCCAGCGCTCCATCCGGTCGAGCAGCAGCTCGATCTGGAACACGCCGAGCTCGGCCGGGTCGTGGAGGTGGATGTCGATGCCGACCCCGGTGTCGCGGGCGATGTCGACGAGCGCATCGATCTGCCCCACGGGATCGCGGTCGATGCCGGCGGGGTCGAGGCCGCCGATGTGCTCGACGCCGGATTCGGCGGCCCGCCGCAGCAGGTCGACGACACCGGGCCGGCGGAGCACGCCGTCCTGCGGGAAGGCGACGATCTCAACCGCGAGCGTACCGTCGTAGGCGGCGACGGCCTCGCGCACCGCCTCGATGCCGGACAGCCCGATCCCGAGGTCGACGTCGACGTGGGAGCGGATCGCGGTCGTGCCGTGGCCCACCATGGCGTCGAGCACCCGGGAGCTCAGCGCGGCGCTGGGGATGCCGAGCTCGTCGCGGCGGGCCCGCTCGTGGCGGATCCGGCCGTCCGTGCCGGGCTCGCCGCCGTAGGACTGCCAGGGCAGGCCGAGCCAGGACTTGTCGACGTGGGCGTGCCCGTTGACGATGCCCGGCAGCGCGAGCAGGCCGCGCCCGTCGATGACCTCGGGCGCTGTATCCGTGCCGTGCGCGCCGAGGGCGGGCTCCGCAGCCGGTGCAGCCGGGCCGTGCGGTGCAGAGGTGCCGGTGTCGGCGAATCCGGTGAAGGTGTCGCCATCGATCGTGATGTCCTGGGCCGGGCCGCCCCAGGGGCGGACGTTCGTGATGATGATGCTCATGGTCTCAGCATCGCATGCCGCGCGGGGTCGGGCCCCAGCGGGCGATCAGGCGTCCGCGTCGCGTTGCGCTCCGCTGTCCGATGTCGCCAAGGGGTCCTGCCGGCGCGGGTCGAGCTCGGCGATGCTCCGCGAGGTCTGGCTGAGCTGGAGCAGGGCGAGCACGAGGCGCGAATACTCGTGAGTGCCGACGGCGACGGTCAGGGCGATCCGGTCCCGGGTGCCGCGGAAGTCGAAGTCGCCCGTGCTCACGGTGTCGAGCGCCCGGGAAGCGCGGGTGAGGTAGGCGTCGCTCGGCACGATCCCGAGCACACCCATTTCACCGAGCACCCGTTCGAGTGCGGTGCGGGCCGCCGAATCCGCATCCGGCCAGCAGCGCTCGGCGATGACGGAGGCCACCCGGGCCGACGGCGCCGCCCCTGTACCGGATCCCTCAGCATGGGGCGCCCCGCCATCGGTCCGTGCGGAAGCGGGCGGGCCCGGTTCCCGTGACCCGGCAGTCGGCGCCTCGGCTGCGGCCGTGCGGGAGCGCGCCGAACCGGGTGCGGGCCCGGCCGCCATCCCGCTCGCGAGCACCTGGGCGGTCTCCATGACGGTGAGGATCCCCACCTCGGGGTCGTCGATGAGGGCGGTGAGGCGGGCGATGTCGGCGATTGGGGCGCCGAGGATCCGGCGCAGCGCTCCGATGAGCTCGAGGCGCTCGACGTGCTCCTCACCGTAGACGGCGGTCGTCGCGTTCTTCTTCCGTCCCGCGGGCAGCAGCCCGACCCGCAGGTAGTACTTGATGCTCGCCGCCGAGGTGTCGGTCCGCCGGGCGAGGTCCTGGAGCTTCATCGGGTGTCCTCGGTGAAAGGGTCGGGGTGATCGCATCGGATAGTCCGCGCAGGGCTCACTATCCACGTTGAGCCGAATTGGAGAGCGGCACTATCTTACCAGCATGGATACCACCGCGATCCCCGCAGCAGTCCTCGTCCATGCCTCCGCCGCCTTCCTCGTCCTCGTGCTCGGTCCGGTGAACATCCTCCGGCCCCGCCGGGACGCATTCCACCGCCACCTCGGCCGCACCTGGGTCGTCCTCATGTACATCACCTGCGGCTCGAGCTTCCTCTTCGGACTCGAGCACGGCTTCACGTTCCTCCACGGGCTCTCCGTGTTCACCGCGGTCACGGTGACGCTCGGCGTCTGGCGGATCGTCCGGGGTGACCGGATCGGGCACAGCGCGAACATGATCGGCAGCTATCTCGGCACGCTCATCGCGTTCGGCTTCGCCGCATTCGTCCCCTCGCGCCTCATCTGGACGACGGCGACGACGCACCCGCTCACCCTCATCGGGTTCGCCGCCGCGCTCCTCGTCATCGCCGCAGCGTGGATCGCGGTGCTCAGCACCCGGTTCGGGCGCAGCCGCCTCGTGCGCACCGGGGCGCGCGCACCGGACGCGGTGCCGAGCGCACACCCGCCGGCTGAGCCGACCCGCAAGGCGTCGCGGAACGTCATCCTCGCCGCGCTGTGCGACAGCAGATGACGGGCGGTGACGCCGTGCGACCGGCGGGCGGCCCGCGCAGCGGTGACGTCCCTAGTGTGGGCTTCGTCGTCGGGGCCCGGCCCGGTGCGCCCGCGGTGCGGGGCGCCGGACAGGGCCCGCGGACCGCCCAACGGAAAGGACCCTCGCCCATGGCCAGCATCGTCGTGCTCAACGGCAGCCCCTCGAACCCGTCCACCACCGAACGCCTCCTCACCGAGGTCGCCCACCGGATGCGCGGGCACGGTCACCTCACCTCGCTCATCAACGTCCGCGATCTGCCGGCCGCGGCCCTCGTCACCGCGGACCTCGGTGATCGGGACATCGTCGCCGGGATCGCCGAGGTCGTCGCCGCCGATGCCCTCGTCGTCGCCTCGCCGGTCTACAAGGCGAGCTACTCCGGGCTGCTCAAGACCTTCGTCGACCTGCTGCCGCCGAACTGCCTCGCCGGCACCCCGGTGCTCCCGTTCGTCACCGGCGGGTCCGTGGGCCACGTCCTCGCTCTCGACCAGGGCCTCAAACCGCTGCTCGCCGCGCTCGGCGCGACGACGATCGCGCGCGGGCGCTTCGTCGAATCCGGGCACATCGGACCGGCCGGGCTCAGCGAGCCGACGGCGGCGAAGGTCGCCGGGACGGTGGACGACTTCGCGCTCGACATCGCCGTGCGCAGTCGCACGCGGCTCGCGGCCGTCGCCGTCTGATCCGCGGCCGTCGAAGCGTGTTCAGAACCGGGAGGAGCTGCCGGCGCCGCTGAATCCTCCGCCGGTGGACCCGTACCCGGCCGTGCTGCTCGACGAGGAGCTGTTCTTCGCAGCCTCCTGCGCCTGACGATGGTTGCGCAGTCCGGTGGCGTATCCGATGCCGAAGGCCATCGGCCGCAGATAGCCGGGGGAGTCGTAGTACCCGGTGAGGCTGCCGGCGCGGCGGCGGGAGACGGACTGCTCCTCGATCGCCCCGGAGATGTAGGACTCCTTGTCGTCGTCCATGCCGACGAATGCCGAGTCGCGGACCCGGTCCATGTACCCGGCGAACTCGCCGCGCAGATCGGTGAGTGCGGTGAGGCCGGAGTCGAGCTCCTCGTCCCCTCCGCCGATCCCCGCCGCCTCGATCGCGTCGAGCCGGTCGAGTGTCCGGCTGCAGAAGGCCTCGAGCTCGCGCAGCAGCTCCGGGTCGTCGGCGCGTTCGCGGATGTCCTTCGACACCTGCGCATCGCGGATGTCCTGGCGCAGATCATCGACCTCGGACCGCCAGACGGACTCCCACCCCGGTTCACGGGCGTAGAGCACGTTCGCGGTGCGGAGCATCGCGCCGTCCGCCTCGAGGCCGTCGAGTCCCTCGTCGAACCGACTCATCCGGGTGAAGAGCGGGAGATTGAGCCCATGGAGCGACGGCAGCGATGTCGCATCGATCGAGTCGCGCTTCTCCAGCAGGTCGGTGTACGTGTGGAGGGTGGTCCGCGCGGATTCCTTCACCCGCGTGCCGAAGCCGAGGTCGGGGATGAGCTCGGTCTGCCCGACGAGCCCGTCGACCTCGGCGGCGCTGTCGGTGAGGCGGCGGCGGTTCCTGGAGTACCCGGTGACCGCATGGGCGACGATCCACCGATTGACGAGGAGGAGACCGAGGAGCACGGCTGCGGCGATGCCGATGACGAGGGGGCGGGCGAAGAACGGTCGGCCCATGACCTCCGCGGCCGCCTCGGCGATCTCCGTCACCCCGCGGTTCCAATCCCGCTGCTGGAACGCCTCATAGCCGTGCGACTGGATCTCCTGCTCCGCCTCGGTGCTGCCGGGTGCGAGGTCGTCGCCGAAGTACGTGCCGACCTGCCCGGAGCCCGGTCCGCCGTCCTCCCCGTTCGCCTCGACGCTCGCGGTGATGAGGAGGGTCCCGTCCTTCCACTTCTCACCGTCGTCCGAGAGAAGGTCGAGATCGGGATTCAGCCGGGCCCATGCGAGGGTCTGCTCGTTGATGTTGTCGGAGACCTCTCCGTCCAGGGTGAGGACGACGACCCGGGTGGGTCGGTGCACGGCCAGGTCGGAGATCTGCTCCTCGATGAGCGTCGGATCGAGGACTGCGGCGTCATCGGCGATATGCACCTCGGTGATCGATGCGTCGGGGCGGCCGAGGAGGAATGCGGCCACCGCGGCGAGGACGACGAGGGCGCAGGCGACCCCGGTGAGCACGTCGAGCCGACGACGCGTGCGCTGGAGCGGATGGGAATCCTGGGAGGGTGTGGCGCGAGCCGGAGAAGACATGGCACCAGTGTGGCAGGAATCCCCGGCCCGGCGCCGCGGCTCAGTGCGCCGGGAGCTCGATGTTGTCGATGAGCCGGACGCTGCCGACGTAGGCGGCGATGAGTGCGAGCGCTGGCAGCGACTCGGTGGGCAGCAGGGTGCCCGGGTCGACGACCTCGAGGTAGTCGAGGATGACGTCGGGGGCCTCCCGCACCTGTCGGCGCAGCCCCGACAGATCCCAGTCCGCACCCTTCGCCGCCCGCTCGCGGAGCTCGAACAGGGCCGACGACAGGGCCGTCGCGGCCCGGCGGTGCTCCTCGGTGAGGAGGAGATTCCGGCTGGAGAGCGCGAGCCCGGATTCCTCCCGCTGCGTGGGCACCGGCACGATCGTCACCGGGAAGTCGAGGTCGGCGACCATGCGGGAGACGATCATGAGCTGCTGGGCGTCCTTCTGCCCGAAGTATGCCTTGAGCCGCGCCGGGCCCTCGGGATCGAAGATATTGAAGAGCTTGGAGACGACCGTGGCGACCCCGTCGAAGTGACCGGGCCGGGAGGCGCCCTCGAGGATCTGACCCATGTGGCCGCTCGTCACCCGCACGATGGGGGAGTCGGGGTGGTTCGGGTACATCTCCTCGACCTCGGGTGCGAGGACGAGGTCGACCCCCTCGGCCTCGCACAGCGCCATGTCCGCATCGAGGTCGCGCGGATAGAGCTCGAGGTCGAGCGGCGACTCGAACTGGAGCGGGTTGACGAACAGGGAGGCGCAGACGACGGGGTTGTCCGCCCGGGCCGCGCGCATGAGCGCGGCATGCCCCTGGTGGAGGGCGCCCATCGTCGGCACGAGCCCGACGGAGTGGGCTTCGCGCTCCGCGACGAGGCGGGTGAGCGCATTACGGAGCTCAGCGATGGTGCGGGTGAGGACGGTCATCGTGACCTCCGGGTCGGGGTGCGGCCGCGCCGCTGAGGGGTCAGTCCTCCGGGGCGAGCAGTGCGGAGAAGTACTCGCGCATCGCGTCGTCGAACGGCTGCGACTTGCGGGTCGAGGTGTTGATCTGCACGATCACGGACTCACCTGCGGCGCACAGGCGACCGTCGTTGAACAGCGCCTGCTCGACGACGAGCGAGCTGCCGCCGATCCGCTTGACCCGGGAGCCGACCTCGACGGTGCCCGGCCAGTGCGTCTCCTGCAGGTACTTGATGGTGATCTGTGCGATGACGAACTCGGCATCGTCATGGGCCGAGACCTCGTGGGCGCGGCTGATGAACTCGACCCGGCCGGTCTCGAAGAACGTCGCATAGACGGCGTTGTTGATGTGGCCCTGCTTGTCGGTGTCCGCGTACCGGAGCTTGTCGTGGGTGCGGATGGGGAAGTCGTCGATCGTGTCGGTCATTCTCTCATCGTGCCATGTGAGCCCGATCACGGGAACCGCAGGACCGAGTGGTGGACAGCCGGCGGCCCCGCCGGCCGCTGCGGACGCCGCGTCAGGCGGTGTTCAGGCTCACCGTGCCGAGGGATCCGAAGTCGGCGTGCACCCGTGTCCCGGGCACGAGCGGGATCGGCGCGGAGAGGACCCCGGTGGTCACGACCTGCCCGGCGTGCAGGGTGATCCCGTGGGTGGAGAGCTCGCCCACGAGCCAGGTGAGCGAGCCGAGCGGGCCGTCGAGGACGTTGCCGCCGCGACCGGTCGAGTGCGCACTCGTGCCATCCGCCAGCGTGACGGTGATCGTGACCTCGAGCTCGGTGAGGTCGTCGTCGAGCCGCGCGGGCGGCGCGGCGGGACCGAGCACGAACTCCGCGGCGCAGGCGCTGTCGGCGGTGAGCTCGGCGATGCCGACATCGGTGAAGCGCGACAGTCGGGTGTCGGGAAGCTCGATGGCCGGGTGGACCGAGGCGAGGGCAGCGCGCACCTCGGGCTGCGAGTACGGGTCATCGCGGGGGACGAGATCGCGGGCGAGGGTGAAGGCGCACTCGACCTCGGCCAGGGGCATCACCCGGGGGCCCAATTGCAGGGTGCCGCCGTCGGGGATGATCCCGTCGGCGAGCATGCGGCCGGCGATCGGCGCGTCGACGTCGAGGTGGGCCTGCCCGGCCGCGCTCGTCGCCGCGATCTTCCAGCCGTGGACCGGGCTGCCGGCGAGCGTCGCGACACGGGTGGCGATCGCGTGGCCCTCGCCCCGGGACAGCGGGGTGAGGCTGCCGGGCAGGCGCTAGAGCGGTGTACGCGTGCGGCGCGCCTCGGCGAGGACGGCGGCGGCCTGCTGGATCTGGGCGGGGGAGAGGTCCATGGCCTCAGCCTAGCTCCGGGCGCCGCCCCGCAGGTCGGCAACCGGTCCCCGTGCTCGCTCCGGTCCCGGACCTCAGGCCTGCTCGGTGCTCGCCGCGGAATGGAGCCGGGACAGCAGCTTCGTCGTCTTCTTCAGCGCCTTCGTCTGCACCGCGATCTCAGCGCCGTAGAGCAGCCCGTACCCGAACGTCGGCTCGCCCTTCTTCTCCGCCCGGCGAGCGGTGCTGCGGACATGGTCCTGGAACATCACCGAGTCGCGATGGGTGCCGAGCGCGGTCTGGAGCTTCTTCGCCACCGCCATCTTCTCCGCGAGGTCGTCCCCGAGGTCGATCGCAGCGGCATCGGTGACTGCGGACACGGCGTAGCGCAGCCGCTTGGCCTCCTTGCGCACCTCGTGGAGCTCCTCGATGCGGGTGGCCTCGTCGGCTTCGTGCTCGGCGGTCTCCGCGTGGGCGAGCAGGCTGTCGACCTGGGCCGTGGCGAGCGGGGCGAGGGCGGCCGCAGCATCCCTGCGCTGCTCGGCGCCGAGGTCGGGGTGCAGCGGGACCGCACGGGCGCAGCGGTCGATGATGTCGAGCTGCTCGGCGTACCAGGGGCTGCGCATCGCGGCGAGGAGCCTCCGGTGCGCGCGCCGGTACTCCCGGACCTGGGAGTCGCGGAGCCGGCGCACGGTCCTCTTGGGGATGAGTGCGGCGGTGAGGCCCTCCGCCCCGCCCGGGAGCGCGGCGATCCGCTCACCGACCTGGTCGCGGAGCACCTCGGCGTCGCGTGCGGCCGACAGCAACCGGCCGAGGCGGCGCAGCGCCCGGTTGACCTCCTTCCGCGCCTCCGGTTCGAGCAGGGGACGGTAGATCTGGAGGAGCGAGCGCAGGGTGCGGGCGGACACCCGGAATTGGTGGACGGCGTCGTCGGCGCTGCGCCTGACGAGCGGATCCCAGGACTTGAGACGGCGCACCTGGGTGCGGACCGTGCGGGTGAGGACGGTGGCGAGGTCGGTGCCCTCACCGGCGCCCTCCGGGCTCAGCGGGTCCGCCGGACGGCCGAGGACCTTCTCGAGCTTGGAGCCCGCATGCGAGCGCTGCGCCCCCGCATCGAGGAGCGTCGACTCCACCGCATCGAGGAAGCCCGGGACGGATTCCATCCCGCCCACGAGGGTCGGGTTGACGACCTCGACCTCCCATTCGCGCCAGTGGCGCACCCGGGAGTCGGTGCGCGATCCCGCCGCCATCGCCGCGACCTGGTCGTCGCACACCTCGGCCACGGTGCGGCCCCGGGCATCCATGAGGTCGACGACGGAGCGCAGCGTATTCATGCTGAGCACCGGCACGAGCGCGCGCCCGCGCACGTGCACCGCGACGAGGTCGGCGATCTCCTCCGGCACGCGGTACGGCACGGACTCGGCCGGTCCGTCCCCGGTCCGCTCGGACGAGGCGAGCGGCACCTGCATCTCGATCCGGTGCGCGCCCGAGGGGATCTTCACGTGCCAGCCGGCGTCCTCCCCGCCGGCCCTCCGGCGCAGGATCACACCGTTGGCGGCGAGCACCCGGTCGCGGGTGTCGAAGTACACCGCCTCGAGCGCCACCGGCGGGCGGTAGCCCACGCGGGAGACCCCGGCGGCGCCGTGCAGGCGCGGCAGCGAGGTCTGGCCGGTGATGTCGTACTTGCGCTCGATCTCGAGGAAGGTCCCGCTCATGCTCCCATTATGGGCGCTCGGGGCAACCCCGCACAGGGTGGAGGGCTCCGGGGGCGTGCCGGGAGGGACCGCGGGCCGGGAGACCTCAGTACGCCTTGACGCGCTGCTCGACGATGATGTGGATGAGCGCGAACTCGCCGTCGGCGATCGCGGCGAGCGCGGTGTCGACGGCCGCCGGCACCTCGGAGTCGCGCTCGACGCGCACGCCCACGCCGCCGTAGGCCTCGGCGAGCTTGGCGAAGTCGGGGTTCGCCAGCTGCGTGCCGGACACCCGGTCCGGGTAGTCCCGCTCCTGGTGGGTGCGGATGGTGCCGTACTCCTGGTTGTCCATGACGATGACGAGCGGATTCGCGCCGTACTGCTTGGCGGTCGCGAGCTCCTGGCCGTTCATGAGGAACTCGCCGTCGCCGGCGATCGAGATGATCTGGCGGCCGGGGTGGTTGAGCGAGGCGGCGACCGCGGCGGGCACCGAGTAGCCCATCGAGCCGTTGCGGGCGGAGATCATCGAGGCGTAGCCGTTGGTCGGGAAGTAGCGGTGGGCCCAGTTCGTGTGCTCGCCGGCGCCGAAGGTCACCATCGCGTCCTCGTCGAGACGGGGGACGAGGTTCGCCATGAGCGTCGCCATCTTCGCCTGCCCGTCGCCGGGCTCCGCCGTGGGGAGCGCGGCGAAGTCGTTCTGCCGCTCGCGCAGCTCGTTCGTCCACTGCCGCCAGGCGTCGCGCACCGGCAGGTCCATGCGCACGAGGTCGCGGATGAAGACGTCGGGCTTGGCGACGATCTGATGGCTCACCGGGCCGGACCGTCCGCGCAGGGCGGGGTCGATGGTGACGAGGAAGTTGCTCTTCTCCCAGTTCTGGCGCGCGGTGAAGCCGTCGGTGATGACGTCGCCGGGCACGGTGCCGACGAACACGAGGAGGTCGGAGTCCTCGAGCACGCTGCGGGTGTGGTGCGGCCGGCCGTAGCCCAGCGGGCCGACGTAGCTCGGCGAGGTGAACGGCACGGTGCCCTCGCAGCGCCATTCCGCGGCGGCCGGCAGGTTGTGCGACTCGAGCCAGGCGGTGAACTCCTCGGCGGCGGGGTGCGTCCAGTCGTTGCCGCCGAACACGAACAGCGGGCGCTCGGCGTCGAGCAGCGCGGACTTGAGCGCCTTCCAGTCGGTGACGGTCATGCCGCCCTCCGCGATCGGGATCCGCGGGTGGAGGACGCCGTCGTTGCCCATCTTGATGATGTCCTCGGGGAGGCCGACGACCACGGGGCCGGGCCGGCCGGAGGCGGCGGCGAACATCGCCTCGGCGACGATCTCCGAGGCGCGCTCGGCGTGGTCGAGGATCATCACGCGCTTGGCGCCGCTGTCGAACCAGGCCTTCGGATCGAACTCCTGGAAGGCCTCCTTCTCACGGTGCTCGAAGGGGATGAGGCCGACGAACAGCACCATCGCGGTGGAATCCTGCCAGGCGGTGTGGAGGCCTACGTGGGCGTTCGCAGCTCCGGGTCCGCGGGTGACCATCGCGATGCCGGGCACCGGGTTCATCTTGCCGTCGGCCTCGGCCATGTAGGCGGCGCCGCCCTCGTGGCGGCAGACCACCGTCTCGATATCCGAGTCGTGGAGCCCGTCGAGCACGTCGAGGTAGCTCTCGCCCGGCACCACGTACACGCGCTCGACCCCGTGCTGCGCCAAGGACTTGACGATCATGTGCCCGGCCGAGACCGAGTTCGGGACACCTTCGATATCGCGTACCGTTGTCATGGTTCCTCTTCGCTCCACTCCGTCGTGACGCTGCCGCGCACTCCCTGCCGGGACCCGAGTCTACGGGTGACCGGCGCCACTGTTCCTGCCATGATGATCGAAAGCGCGTGCGTCCCGCACGGTTTCCCGACATGCAAGACGGTGCACGGGCATCGAGGACCGTCCGGGCCCGGCGGGCCCGCGCACCGACAGGGCGGAGGAGGGCGGATGCATCGGCGCACCGGTCTGCTGCTCGGCGGCGTCGTGCTCGCGGTCCTCGCCCTCCTCGTATCCCTCCTCATCGTCCTCGATCCCGAGCTCGGCACCTCGCCGGAGTCCGCGGCCCGGCGCGCTGCCGAATCGCTCCAGGAGGACGCGGTGGCCCACGGGCCCTGGACCGACCCGCAGGCCGCGGAACGGGAGTACGCGAAGGTGCGCGCCCCGCTGCGGACCACCCGTCTGCTCACCCCGACCGTCGTCGATGTGCTCGAGGTCCGCAGCACCGGAGAAGCGAGCGCGCAGGCGGTGCTCCACTGGGGGTGGACGACGGACCCGGAATCGGAGACCGGGATCCCCGACTGGACGTACACCTCCGTGCTCGAAGTGCGCAAGCACCGACTGTCCTGGCAGGCCGAGTTCGTGCCCGCGGTGGTCCACCCCGACCTCACAGGCGGCCACGTCTTCGCCGTCGAGTCCGCTCCGGCGCAGCGCGGGCAGATCCACGGGGCCGGCGATGCCGTGCTCACGAGCACCGAGGCCGTCGTCGACGTCGGGATCGAACCCGGACGCGTCGAGGACCTCGATGAGGTGGTGCGGGTGCTCGAGGCGGAGCTCGACGTGGATCCCGGACCGCTGCGGGACCGGGTGGAGAGCGCTGCGGCCACCGCCTTCGTGCCGGTGATCACCCTGCGCGAGCGCGACTACATCGACGTCGCCGGGGCCATCCGGCCGATCCCCGGCACGGTGTTCCGCCGCAGCGAGCGCTCGATCCCGGTGCGCCAGGGCCTCGGCCCGCTGCTGCTCGGCCGCGTGGGCGAGGCCACCGCCGAGGAGATCGCCGCCGCACCCGCCCGGGTGCGCCCCGGGGAACTCGTGGGCCGCGGCGGCCTCCAGGAGCACTACGAGGAGGAGCTCGCCGGGTCCGACGGGTACACCCTGTCCATCGCGACGGCACCCGTGGACGGAGAGTCGGCACCGGAAGAACCCGCCGCCGAGCCGCTGCTCACCGTCGACCCGGTGCCCGGCCGGCCGGTCCGCACGACGATCGACCTCGCGGTGCAGGCCGCGGCCGAGGCCGCCCTCCAGGACACCGGATCCCCGGCGGCGCTCATCGCCGTCGACCCCGGCACCGGAGAGATCCGCGCGGTCGCGAACGCCGACGGCGGATTCGACCGGGCGCTGCGCGGCGGCTACTCCGACGGCCCGCACTCCCTGCTCGTCGAGGCGCTGCTCGAGCAGCGCGGCGAGGATCCGGACGACCCCGGCCGGCGGACGAGGGCGGCGGCCGACCTCGGGATGAGCGGCCTCGACATCGGTCTGCCCGCGCTGTCGGCACGGACCGCCGGCGCCGGGCTCACCGGCAGCCCGATCGCCGCGGCGGCCGGCGCCTCCTCGATGCTCGCCGGGGGCACCTCTGCGCCGACCCTCGTCACCGAGGCCGGCGGCGCGCCGCGCAGACCCGCGGGCACCGCCGGGTCGCTCACCGCAGCCGAGGCCCGGGCGCTGCGGCCGGTCCTGAACCGGCCCGTGGACACCGGTGCGACGACATGGCGCATCGGGGAGACGGAGCACGCGGGCGTAGGACTGCTGTTCGTGCTCGTCGTGGAGTCCGCGGACCGCGGGGAGGCCGACCGCGCCGCGGAGCGCTTCCGGGAGCAGCTCGGCTGAGCATCTATAACGGATGCGTCTCGATTCGGGACCAATGACCGCCATTCGGGGTCGGAGCGACCTGCACCGCGTGCAGGGTGTTTATTGTGATCCACATGACAGCTGATCCGAACCCCGCGCAGACCTCCCCGCAGCCTGCTCCCGGCCGGCCGCTGGTGGAGATCATGAACGTCGACAAGCACTTCGGCGAGTTCCACGCGCTCAAGGACATCACCCTCACCGTGCACCACGGCGAGGTCGTCGTCGTCATCGGCCCGTCGGGCTCCGGGAAGTCGACGCTGTGCCGCACGATCAACAGGCTCGAGACGATCGACAACGGCACGATCACCATCGACGGGAAGGTCCTCCCGGAGGAGGGTGCCCAGCTCGCGCAGCTGCGCTCCGACGTCGGCATGGTCTTCCAGTCGTTCAACCTCTTCGCCCACAAGACGATCCTCGAGAACGTCACGCTCGGCCCGATCAAGGTGCGCAAGCTGGGGAAGGCCGACGCCGACGCCCTCGCGATGGACCTGCTCACCCGGGTGGGCGTCGAGCACCAGGCGCAGAAGTTCCCCGCCCAGCTGTCCGGCGGCCAGCAGCAGCGCGTCGCGATCGCGCGAGCACTGGCGATGAAGCCCAAGGTCATGCTGTTCGACGAACCGACCTCGGCGCTCGACCCGGAGATGATCAACGAGGTCCTCGACGTCATGGTCGAGCTCGCGCAGGACGGCATGACCATGGTCGTCGTCACCCACGAGATGGGATTCGCGCGCAAGGCGGCGAACCGGGTGGCCTTCATGGCCGACGGGGAGATCGTCGAGGTCGCGGAGCCGGAGACCTTCTTCACCGCTCCGAGGTCCGAGCGGGCCAAGGACTTCCTGTCCAAGATCCTCACCCACTAAGGAGACACCATGAAGAAACTGCACACTCTCCTCGCGGCCTCGGCCGCCGGCATCCTGGCGCTGAGCGCCTGCGGTCAGAGCGGCACCCCGGAGACGGGCGGCGGAGGCGGCGAAGGCGGCGGCGACACCGCTGCCGAGGCGCCCCAGTACGAGGTCGCATCTGACGTCGACCTCGCCGACAGCCCGACCTGGTCCGCGGCGAACGACGCCGGGACCCTCAAGGTCGGCGTGAAGTTCGACCAGCCGGGACTCGGCAACAAGGACGCCACCGCCGATGCCCCCGAGGGCTTCGACATCGAGATCGCCAAGATCACCGCCGCCGCGCTCGGCTTCGAGCCCGACCAGATCGAATGGGTCGAGACCGTGTCGGCCAACCGCGAGCCCTTCCTCCAGCAGGGCAACGTCGACCTCGTCGTCGCCACCTACACGATCAACGACGAGCGCAAGGAGGTCGTCGACTTCGCCGGACCGTACTACGTCGCCGGTCAGGATCTCCTCGTGGCCGAGGACTCCGAGATCGCCGGACCGGACGACCTCGCGGGAACCACCGTGTGCTCGGTCGACGGCTCCACCCCGGCCCAGCGGATCCAGGACGAGTACGGCGACGCCGAGCTCGTCACCTACGACGCCTACTCCAAGTGCGTCGAGGACCTGCAGACCGGCAACGTTGACGCGGTGACCACCGACGACGCGATCCTCCGCGGCTACGCCGCGCAGTACGAGGGCGAGTTCAAGGTCGTCGGCGAGCCCTTCTCCGACGAGCCCTACGGCATCGGCCTGCCCAAGGACGACCAGGCCCTGCGCGACGCGGTCAACGATGCGCTCGAGCAGGCAGGGGAGGACGGCACCTGGACCG
Source organism: Brevibacterium sp. R8603A2 (assembly GCF_023072605.1). Classification (NCBI taxonomy): domain Bacteria; kingdom Bacillati; phylum Actinomycetota; class Actinomycetes; order Micrococcales; family Brevibacteriaceae; genus Brevibacterium; species Brevibacterium sp. R8603A2. Next base: position 36,642 of record NZ_JALLGN010000010.1, on the reverse strand, counting down.
AGGCGTTCGAGTACACCCTCGGCGACTCCTCCGGCGTCGAGCAGCCTGCGGTCGACCGCTACTGATCCGTGCCCGCGCGAGTGCTCCCGGGTGAGGGTCGACGGCCCTCACCCGGGGCGCCTCGGGCGGACCTCACCCAGCCTGACCGAACCGAAAGCTGATCGCCCGTGTCATTCCTCGATATGACCCAGCTGTTCCTCAGCGGCACGTGGGGAACACTGAGACTCTTCCTCCTCACGCTCGTGGGCTGCATGGTCCTCGGCACGATCCTCGCCGCGATGCGGGTCTCACCCACTCCGGTGCTCCGGGTCACCGCCCACACCTACGTCAACGTGGTGCGCAACACGCCGCTGACCCTGGTGATGTTCTTCTGCGTGTTCGGCCTGCCCTACCTCGACATCCGGTTCGCCGAGAGCGCCGGACTCAACTCGATGATCCTGGCGACGATCGCGCTCATCGCCTACACCGCCTGCTTCGTCGCCGAGACCCTGCGCTCCGGCATCGCCACGGTGCCGGTGGGGCAGGCCGAGGCGGCCCGCGCGATCGGTCTGACCTTCGGCCAGACCCTGTCCACGGTGGTGCTCCCGCAGGCCGTGCGCACAGTCATCCCGCCGCTCGGCAGCGTCATCATCGCGATGCTCAAGAACACCTCGATCGCGTCGGCGTTCAACAACCGCGAACTCATGTCGGCGATGCGCAACGCGATCGAGCTGCGCGGCGACCTCGTCATCACGATCCTGCTCGCCACGGCCGTCGTCTACCTCGTGCTGGCGCTGATCCTCGGCCGGGTGTTCGACCTCCTCGAGAAGAAGCTGGTGATCCTCCGATGAGCGCGCCCACCCAGGTCCTCTTCGACGCCCCGGGCCCCAAGGCACGGCGGAACAACGTCATCATGTCCGTGGTGTCGGTGCTCGCGCTGCTCGGCATCATCGCGTTCATCGTCTGGAAGTTCTACGACGCCGGCCAGCTCGAGCCGAACCGGTGGAGCCCCTTCACCTACACCGGCATCCAGCAGGTGCTGCTGCGGGGGATGGGCGCCACCCTGTCCGTCGCGGCGGTCGCGACTCTGCTCGCTCTGGCCGTCGGACTCGTCTTCGCGCTGCTGCGCCTGGCCCCGACGCGCGCGATCTCGCTGCCCTCGACGATCGTGCTCGAGGTGTTCCGCGGCGTGCCCGTGCTGCTCCTGATCTTCGCGACGTTCATGATCTTCGGCAACCGGATCGGACCGTTCTGGTCGGTGGTCATCGGGCTCACGCTCTACAACGGCATGGTCATCGCGGAGATCATCCGTGCCGGCATCCTCGCCGTGCCCAAGGGGCAGCGCGAGGCGGCGATGGCGATCGGTCTGCGCAGCTCCCAGACGATGGGTCTCGTCCTCCTGCCCCAGGCGCTGCGGGCGATGATGCCGACGCTCATCGCCCAGGTCGTGGTGCTGCTCAAGGATTCCGCGCTCGGCTTCATGGTGACCTACCAGGACCTGCTCTACCAGGTCAACGCGATCGGCCGCCAGTACAACAACCTGCTCCCGACCTTCATCGTCGGCGCGCTGCTCTACATCGCCATCAACATGATCGTCGCCGCGTTCGCGCGGTGGCTCGAGCGCCGCCTGCAGTCGAAGACCGCCGGGGGCTCGGGCCCGGCGAAAGCCATCGACTGACGACGCGGCGTCGAGCGACGATGCGCCGCCCCCGGGCGGGAGGTGCCGGACCGGGGTGCCGCAGGGGTCGTGTCAGCGGCGGACGCCCATGGCCCCGCACACCGGGGCGGGCCAGCCGAGATCCCCGTCGGCGGCGACGGCGGCCTCGAGCGCCTCGCGGAACTCCTCGGGGAACGCCGCGGCCTTCCGGGCGGTCATGTCGACGTGGACGAGCACGACCTCGAACACGGTCGCGACCCGTTCGCGCTCCCGGTCGAGGATGAGGGTGATGAGGTGCACCGACTTCGGACCGACGTCGACGCAGCGCACATGCGCGCTGAGCCGCTCTCCGAGGCGCAGCTCGCTGAGGTAGGTGAGGTGGTGCTCCGTGGTGAACAGGCCGGTCGGCGGCTCGGCCTCATAGAGTCGCTGCAGGCCGAGTCCCTGGCAGAACTTCCACGCCGCCTCGCCGCCGATGTCGAAGAAATGGCTGATGTTCATGTGCCCGTTCTCGTCGATCCAGTCCTGGGGGACGGTCGCCTCGAGCACGGTGGGCAGGGCATCGACCTGGGCGAAGGTCGGGGTGGTGAAATCGGCCACGGGGGCTCCTCGTTCGTCTCGGCGGCATCGGCAAGCACTGTCGAATATATCGGACCCGATGGCGGCGGTGCGTGCAGCGTCCACGGTGAGCGCACCGCGGGCCTCATCGAGCCGCCGGGGGAGTGATGCCCGTCGGAGGGTCCGCCGGGGCAGCGGTGGGTGCGGATAGACTCGGGGCCATCAGCCCGCCTGCGCTCGGAAGGGGAGCCGCCCATGAGCACACCTGAGATCGTCACCACGCCCGTCGAGGTCCTCGACAACCTCACCCACGATCGGTTCGAGCTCTGGGCCTCCGAGCCGGAGCGCACCTTCGTCGGCTTCCTCGGCTACCGGCTCGAGCGGCCCGGGGTCTACGACCTCCAGCACACGATCATCTCCGAATCCTTCGGCCGCCAGGGGTACGCGCGCACACTCGTGACGAAGGTCCTCGACCAGCTCCGGGAGCGCGAGCAGCGGATCGTGCCCACGTGCTCCTACGTGCAGCGCTACCTCGAGCGCTTCCCGCAGTACGCGGACCTCGTGGAGTCCTGAGCCCCGCCGCTCAGCGGATGCCGAGCTTGCGGGTACATGCCGGCCAGGCGCCCCAGCCCTGGACCTTCTGCACCTTCTGCGCGATCTCGATCTGCTGCTCGCGGGTGGCGAGGTGCGCGTTCTTCGCGTACTTGTGGCCGCCGAACGCCTTCCACGTGCTCGCGGAGAACTGCAGGCCGCCGTAGTACCCGTTGCCGGTGTTGATCTTCCAGTTGCCGCCCGATTCGCACTGCGCCAGGCGGTCCCACACCGGGTCGATCGTCGTGTAGGTCTTCAGGCCGCCCTGGAAGCGCTGTTCCCACCTGCCGCTGCCGACCTTGCGCTCACTGCCGGTGGGATAGCCCCAGGAGCCGTTCTCCCATCCGGCCTTCGCCCACTGGCGCTGCATGCCGCCCTTGGTGGCGTGCGCACCGGTCTTCGGCGACCAGTGGATCTGGCCCTTCTGGAACTTCTGGTAGCAGCCCCCGCCCTTGAGTCCGCAGCGTTCTCCGGAGGTCGGGTAGCCGAGGTCGCCGGTCTCGTGGCCGTTCCAGGACCAGGCCCGGGCGATCGCGCCGGTGGTCGCCCGCGCGCCGGTCTTCGGTGACCAGTGCACCTCGCCCTTCTGGAACCGCTGGTAGCAGCCGCCGCCGTTCAGGCCGCAGCGCTCGCCGGTCACGGGGTAGCCGAGCTTCCCGCTCTCGAATCCCAGCCGCGACCAGGCGGTACGGATCCCGCCCTTGGTCGGGTGCGCACCGGTGCCGCTCGACCAGTGGATCTGGCCCTTCTCGAACCACTGGTAGCAGCCGCCGCCCTTGAGGCCGCAGCGCTCGTTCGACGTGGGGTAGCCGAGCTTCCCGCCCTCGTGCCCGGTCCGGGCCCAGGTGTTCGCGATCGCGCCGAGGGTCGCATGGGCGCCGGTCTTCGGCGACCAGTGCACCTCGCCCTTCTGGAACCGCTGGTAGCAGCCGCTGCCGCGCAGACCGCACCGCTCGGCGGTGGTCGGACGGCCGAGGTCGCCGGCGGCGCCGCCGAGGTCGTGCCAGGTCGAGGCGATCGCACCGCGCACCGCGAACGCGCCGGTGCCGGAGCTCAGTGCATCGCCGGCCGGCGCCTCGGACGCGGGATCCTCGGGAGCGCTCTCGTCCGCTGTGTCATCGGATCCGGCACCCTCGTCCGGGGCCTCTTCGGGCTGAGCGCCCTCGTCCGGGGCGTCTTCGGGAGCGCTCGGGGGAGCGGTCGTCGCCTCCGCGCTCGGTCCGGTGTCGGTCGAACCGAGGCCGGCCGCGGAGACCGAGGCGATGCCGAGCTGGGCGGTCATGGCGAGTGCGGCGACGGCGACCGCCGTGCGCCGTGCGAGATCGGTGATCCTCATGATGTGGTCTCCGTCGGTCGGATCGCGATGTGCACCTCGGGCGGGTTCTCGGCCACAGGCGGCACGCGTGGAAGATACGTTACGGTATCTTAACCATAAGGGCGCAGTAATGTCACAATGTCGCAACACTGACATAATGTGATGCGCCACTGGGGGAGGCCACACCTCGCGGTGGAAATGTGCGGGGGCGCCGGAGCCCGACTCGACGGGGGACGAGGCGGCCTGCGAACGCGAAGCAGGCGGGACCCGGAGAAATCCGGATCCCGCCTGCTCGGTGTGCTCCCCCGGCTGGGCTCGAACCAGCGACCCTTCGATTAACAGTCGAATGCTCTGCCAACTGAGCTACGGAGGAATAGCATGCGTGGTGCCGCACGCGAGAGACCACTCTAGCACCGGGCCTGCCGGAGGTCCAAGCGGATCGGAATGGCGTGGATCACAGCCCGGGGGAACCTGCCCGACGACCCTGGGGTTTTCCGCCGACCTGCCCGTGAACCCCCGGTTTCCGGCTCTTCGGGACGGTGCCCGGCGTCCCGCCTGCTTAGACTGTCGGCGTGACCCCTCTCGCCATCGTCCTCGCAGTGCTCGCCGCCGTCGGCCTCGCCTTCGGCGCGATGTACCAGCACCGTGGTGTGGCCGACGAGGACGATCACCCCGCAGGATTCCGGCTCGGGACCTTCCTGCGCCTGCTCCGCAACCGGACGTGGCTGCTCGGCCTCCTGTGCCTGGGGCTGGGCACCGTCGCGAACGTCGTCGCCCTCTCGCTGGCCGCCGTCATGGTCGTCCAGCCGATCGGTGCGGTCTCCCTCCTCATCTCGATCCTCCTCGCCGCCCGCTACCGCGGACTGCGGATCACCCGTCGGATCTCGCTGGCCGTCGCGGTCTGCGCGCTCAGCGTCGCCGCCTTCGTCGCGGTGTCCGCGAGGATCGCGAGCACCCGCCTGCACGTGGGGGAGGAGTCCCACCCGGTCGCCTGGATCGCCTTCGCGCTCTCCGCGGTCTTCCTCGTCGTCGTCCTGGCCTGGCGGCGTCCGCCGCAGCTGCTGCTCGTGCTCGGTGCCGGTCTGCTCTTCGCCTGCGTCGCCACGACCACGCACCTCGTGAGCAACCAGTTGTTCCAAGCCGGCCCCGGCGCGGTGTCGCTGCTCAACCTCGTCGCGCTCGTCGTCGCCGCCGCGATCGGGACCTGGTTCGTGCAGGCGGCGTACTCCGCCGGCCCGCCGGAGATGGTGATCGCCGGTCTCACCGTCGTCGACCCGATCTTCGCCGTCGTCCTCGGCTCGGTCGTGCTCGGGGAGGCCGCCGGCGCACCGCCGCCCGTCGTGCTCCTCATGTCGGCCACCGGAGTGGTCGCCTGCGCCGCCGTCGTTGTATTGTCCCGATATCACCCGGACGTCATCGAACGGGAGCGCGCCCGGCGCGCCTCCCGGGCCGTCGTCGCCGCGACAGGATCACGCGTCTGAGCAGGGCTCCCGCCCGCCTCCACGCCCGGAAGGACACGCACCGGACATGGCATTCCAGCCACCGCTGACCATCTGCATCCCCGCCGAGACCTATGCCCCTGAGGTCAACGGAGCCGCGAAGTTCACCGAGCGCCTCGCCGCCGGACTCGCTGCGCGCGGTCATGAGGTCCACGTCATCTGTCCCTCGCCCACCGGTGTGCCGAGCACCGACCGGGAGGACGGGGTCGTCGTCCACCGCATCCGGTCCCATCGCTGGTACTTCCACCCGACCTGGACGATCTGCATGCCCTGGGAGACCAAGCCCGCCGTCGCCCGGCTGCTCGACGACATCCGCCCCGACGTCGTCCACACGCAGGCGCACTTCGTCATCGGCCGCTACGCGTTCTCCGAGGCGCACCGCCGCGGCATCCCGATCGTCGCGACGAACCACTTCATGCCGGACAACGTGCGGCCGTATCTGCCGGTGTCCGGTCCGGTCGTCGACGCTGCGACCGCCGCGGCCTGGTGGGACCTGCGGCGCACGTTCCAGTCCGCCGAACACATCACCGTGCCCACGCAGCTCGCTGCGGACCTGCTCACCGAGAACGGTTTCGACCGGCCCATCCAGGCGGTGTCGTGCGGGATCGACCTGTCGCGCTTCCGCCGGGCGCAGGAGGGGGTGGGCCCGGGCGTCGGCGGGTCGGACGCGGCCCCGACGGTGCTGTTCGTCGGTCGGCTGTCGAAGGAGAAGCACATCGACGACATCGTCCGTGCCCTTGCCCGCACCGACCCCGGCCTCGGCCTGCGCGCGGTGATCGTCGGCACCGGCGACCAGGAGCCGGCACTCCGCTCGCTCGCCGCCGAGCTCGGTGTCGCCGACCGGGTGGAGCTGCGCGGCAAGGTCGACGACCGGGAGCTCGTGCGCGCCTACCAGGAGGCGACGTTCTTCTGCCTGCCCGGCACCGCGGAACTCCAGAGCATCGCCACCCTCGAGGCGATGTCCTCGGGAAATCCCGTGGTGCTCGCGGACGCGGTGGCGCTGCCCCACCTGTGCGAGGACGGCGTCAACGGATTCCTGTTCCCGCCGCGCGACGTCGACGCCCTCGCCGAGCGCTTCACCCGTCTGTGCCGGATGCCCGCGGCCGAGCGCGCCGCGATGGGAGAGGCCTCCCAGACCACGGCCGCCCGGCACGACATCACCCGCACCCTCGACGCGTTCGAGGACATCTACCGGAAGGTCATCGATGAGCCCCGTGCCGCCTGAGCACCCGACCCCCGGCACGCGCGGTCCGGGGTCCCGGCCCATGCGCACCTTCGAGGCCGCCGACCTCGAGGCGACCCGCCGCCTCATGTACGGGCTCGTCGTTCCCCGCCCGATCGCCTGGGTGACGACGGCGGACGCGCACGGGCGCACCAACCTCGCACCCTTCAGCTTCTTCACGGTGGTGTCGACCCGCCCGGCGATGATGGGCCTGGCGATCACCCCGGACCACACCTCCGAGGTCCACAAGGACACCTGGCGCAACCTCGACGTCACCGGAGAGCTCGTCATCCACTCGGTGTCCGAGGCCGATGCGCAGGCGATGCACGCGAGCTCGCGCCCGCTGCCGGCCGAGCACAGCGAGATCGCCGAGCTCGGGCTCGCCACCGAACCGAGCGAGCTCGTCGCCCCGCCGCGGCTGTGCACGGCGGACTCGGCGCTCGAGTGCCGGGTGGAGACACGGCTGCGGCCCGGCCAGGAGGAGTTCTTCGTCGTCCGCGTGCTGCGCGCCCACGTCGCGGAGGCGCTGAGCGATGCGGCGGGGCATATCGACATCTCGGCGCTCGACCCCGTGGCCCGGGTGGGGCGTCACTACGCGCACCTCGCCGAGCACTACCGACTGGGCTGAGGACCGCCGCGCCGAGCGCCCTCGCACTGCGCAGTCCGGCTCGGCCGGCGGGATGAGTCCGCTCAGTCGGCCGGCGGGGTGAAGATGACCGGCTCCGGGTCGAGGCGGCCGAGATCGAACTCCGCCAGCGCCTGCTCCATGCCGGACCACGGGCCGAACCCGCAGGACTGCCCGAGCCACGCCCACACGTCGAAACCGAGCGCGTCGAGCTCCCGCAGCGTGACCGCGCCGTCCCGTTTGGCCAGCCGGGCACCGGACGGGGCGAGGACGAGCGGCACATGGACGTATCGGGGCACTGCGAAGCCGAGCAGCGCGGCGAGGTGCGCCTGGCGCGGCGCGGAGCTCGCGAGGTCGTCGGCGCGGACGACCTGGTCGATGCCGGTCTCGCCGTCGTCGACGACGACGGCGAGGTTGTAGGCCACCACCCCGTCCCCGCGCCGGAGCACGAAATCGTCGACCGCGCCGGTGACGGGCCCGAGGAAGTCGTCGTCGACGGTGACCGACTCGTGAGCGGTGCGCAGGCGGACGGCGGGATGGCGACCCTGCTCCCGCAGCCGGGCCCGGGCGGTCCGGCGCGCGGTCTCGCCGAGGTCCCGGCAGGTGCCCGGGTAGGCGCCCGGGGGAGTATGGGGCGCCGAGGGGGCGGCCTGGATCTCCTTCCGCGAGCAGTAGCACTCGTACGTCAGACCGCGCTCCGCGAGCGCGGCGAGGTGCGCGGCGTAGCGGTCCGTGCGTGCGGACTGGACGAGCACCGGCGGGTCGACGTCCACCCCGAGCGATTCGAGGTCGGCGCGCTGACGCTCGGCGGCGCCGTCCTGCACCCGGTCGAGGTCCTCGACCCGCCAGCGGAACACCCGGCCCGTGGTCCGCGCACAGAGGAACGCGAGCACCCCGGTGCGGATGTTGCCGAGGTGGAGGTCGCCGCTCGGGCTCGGCGCATAGCGGCCGGCAGGCGTGCGGGGCGGATCCGGGACGGGGTCGGCGGGGGCCTGCGGAGCGATGGACATGGCGTCCACTGTAGCGTCGGGCGGCGCGGGCGCGGACCCGTCTTTGCCCCGCCGCTGAAGCGGGTGTACGAATGAGGGAATGAGCTCCCACCCGGAACCGCGGCTGACGGACGTCCAGCGGACGGTCCTCGCGATCACCCTCGTCCCGCTCTTCATGTCGCTGCTGAGCGTGTCGATCGTCAATGTCGTGCTGCCGTCGATCGAGACCGGGCTCGGGGCGAGCGCCTCGGGCCTCCAATGGGTGCTCACCGGGTACACGCTGGCCTTCGGGGTCGTGCTCGTCGCCGCCGGCCGGGCCGGAGACCTGTTCGGGCGCGCGCCGATGTTCGTCGTCGGCGTCGCGCTGTTCGGGCTGTCCTCGCTCGTCGCCGGACTCGCCCCGAACGAGGTCGTCCTCAACATCGCGCGCGTCACCATGGGGATCGGCTCCGGATTCCTCAATCCGCAGACGGTGGGGCTCATCCAGCAGTACTTCCAGGGCGCGCAGCGCGGCCGGGCGTTCGGCATGTTCGGCGCGGTCGTCGGGATCTCCGTGGCGATCGGCCCGGTGCTCGGCGGGGTGCTCGTCGCGCTGCTCGGCGCCGACTGGGGATGGCGCTCCTCGTTCCTCATCAACGTGCCCTTCGCCGTCGTGTCGATCCTCTTCGCCGTCCGCTCCCTGCCGGTCTCCGCATGGCGCGCCCTGCCGGATGCCGATGCCGCATCGCCGGACGCCCCCGGCGCCCCGGCCGGTACCGAGGAACCCGCCCCCGGCCCGGCCGCGCCGCCGGCGGCACCGGCGGACCGCGCCCCGGCCCGCCGGCTGCCCGACCTCGACCCGGTCGGCATGGCGCTCCTCGCACTCGGCACGCTCGCGGTGATGATCCCCTTCCTCCAGTTCTCCGCCGGACCGTGGGTGTGGTCGATCCTCGGCCTCGGCGTCCTGCTCGTGTTCGCGTGGGTGCGCTGGGAGGCGGCCTACAAGCGGCGCGGGCGCGCACCCATGGTCGACCTCCGGCTGTTCGCCACCCGCTCCTTCGCCAACGGCTCGCTGCTCATCGCCCTCTACTTCATGGGGATGACGAGCGTGTGGGTGGTCGGTGCGATCTTCCTCCAGTCCGGACTGGGTCGCACCGCGCTCGAAGCCGGGCTCGTCGGGCTGCCCGCTGCGATCCTCTCCGCGTTCTCCTCCGGTATCGCCGGGCGCCACGTGTTCCGGATCGGGCGGCCGATCGTGCTCGGCGGGATCGCGATCCTCCTGGTCGGACTGGTGACGAGCATCCTCGTCGTCGTGCTCCACGACCGCGCCGGCACGAGCATCTGGTGGCTCCTGCTCACCCTGTCCTTCGTCGGGCTCGGCCAGGGGGCGACGATCAGCCCCAACCAGACGCTCACGCTCGCCGACGTCCCGCTGCGCTACGCCGGCTCGGCCGGCGGAGTGCTCCAGACCGGGCAGCGGATCGGCACGGCGATCGGGCTCGCCCTCATCACCGCGGTGTTCTTCGCGGTGCAGGGCCAGGCCGGCTGGACGGCGGCCTTCGTCGCCGCCTACCTCGTCATCATCGCCATCGTCGTCGCCTCCGGCGTCGTCGGGATCGTCGACCAGGTGCAGGCCCGCCGTGCCGGGAGGAGACCCGGAGCGTAGCCCGCGGCGTCGTTCACCTGTCCGAAACCTCGTTATGGTGGTCTGTGGTCAGCCCGGTCCCCCGGGGACCCGCCCACCGGCAGTCGACGATCACGGAGCCCCCATGCACACGAGCACCGCAGCCGACCACGAGGTCCCGTTCGCCGCGACCGCGCCGTGGTCCGCCGTCGTCTTCGACATGGACGGCGTGGTCACTGATACCGCCTCGCTCCATGCCGTGGCCTGGAAGCAGCTGTTCGACACCGCGCTGGCCGACGAGTCGCTCGAGGGCAACGTCGACCGCAGTCCCTTCGACGTCGTCGGCGACTACCGTCGCTACGTCGACGGGCGCCCGCGGGAGGACGGCGTGCGCACCTTCCTCGCCGCGCGCGGCGCCGTGGTCCCCGAGGGCGAGGAGACCGACGACGCAGACCAGTTCACCGTCCACGGGCTCGCCAAGCGCAAGAACGACTGCTTCAACGCGATCCTCGCCGAGGACGGTGTGCGGGTGTTCGACGGCACCATCCGGCTCATCAAGCGCCTGCGCCGCGGCGGCATGCCCACCGCCCTCGTCACCGCGAGCCGCAACGCGCCGCTGCTGCTCGAGAACGCGGAGATCACCGACCTGTTCGACGTCATCGTCGACGGGCAGGTCGCCAAGGACCTCGGCCTGCCCGGGAAGCCGGAGCCCGCTACCTTCCTCGAGGCCGCCAACCGGCTCGGCGTCGACGCCGTCGACACCGCCGTGCTCGAGGACGCCGAGGCCGGGGTGCGCGCGGCCCGGGCCGGCGGGTTCGGGCTCGTCGTCGGGATCGCCCGCGACCACAACCGGCAGGCGCTCGAGGCCGCCGGCGCCGACGTCGTCGTCAACGACGTCACCGAGCTCGACCTCGGCGACGTGCGCGACGACCCCTGGGAGCTCTCCTTCGAGGGCGTCGATCCCGAGCACGAGGGCCGGCGCGAGGCGCTCACCACCCTCGCCAACGGCTACATGTCGCTGCGCGGCTCCGCTCCGGAGCGCGCCGCGGACGGCGTGCACTACCCGGGCTCGTACATGTCGGGGATCTTCAACCGCCTGGTCAGCCACGTCAACGACCGCGACATCGAGCACGAGTCGATGGTCAACCTGCCGCGCTGGGCGCTGTGCGACGTCAAGGTCGGCGACGGCCGGTGGTGGTCCGAGGGCGGTCTCGAGGTCGTCGAGGAGAACCGCACGCTGTCCATGGCCACCGGTGTCCTCACCCGCACCGCGGTGCTCGTCGACGACCGGGACCGGCGGCTGCGGATCAAGCAGCAGCGGCTCGTCTCCATGGCCCACCAGCACGTCGCGGCGATGCTCACCGAGATCACCCCGGTGAACCATTCCGGGATGATCTACGTGCGCACCGGCGTCGACACCTCGGTGCTCAACGACAATGTCGCGGAGTACGACCAGCTCGCCAAGCGCCACCTCGTCAACCGGTACAACTCCGTCGCCCAGGACGGCACGCTCATCTGCGAGGTCGAGACCACGCAGAGCCACCTGCGGATCGCGATGGCCCAGCGCACCACCCTGACCCAGGAGCCCACGCACGCCGTCACCACCCAGGTGCCCGAGGTGTCCCATGCCTACTCGGTGTCGACGATCGAGGAGACGCAGGCGATCTACCGCGAGTTCGCAGTACCGGTGGAGAGCGGGTACGCGGTGAGCGTCGACTCGACGACGGCCGCGGTGAACTCGCGCGACTCCGCGATCACCTCGGTCCGCGGGGGCGCGGTGCACCAGCTCGACTGGCTGCCCGCGATCGGCTTCCACAACCTCCTGCCGGCCCACACCGCGGCCGTGCAGCGGCTGTGGGAGCGCTTCGACGTCGAGGTCGACGCCGATCCGCAGACCCAGCTCATCATCCACCTCCACACCTTCCACCTGCTGCAGTCGCTGTCGCCGCACACCGCCTTCCTCGACGCCGGCACCCCGGCGCGCGGCCTCCACGGCGAGGGATACCGCGGGCACATCTTCTGGGACGAGCTCTTCATCCTGCCGCTGCTCAACCTGCGGCTGCCGGAGATCTCGAAGTCGCTCCTGCTCTACCGCTGGCGGCGGCTCGACGCCGCCCGCCACCACGCGCGCGAGGCCGGGCTCGCCGGTGCCCTGTTCCCGTGGCAGTCGGGCTCCGACGGCCGCGAGGAGACGCCGATCGAGCTCTACAATCCGCGGTCCAAGCGCTGGATGCCGGACAACTCGCGGCGGCAGTTCCACGTCGGCCTCGCGATCGCCTACAACGCCTGGCAGCACTACCGGGCGACGGCGGACACCGGCTGGCTGGCCGCGCAGGGCGGCGAGCTCCTCATCGAGGTGGTGCGGCTGTTCGCGTCGATGTCGTCCTACGACGCGAGCGACGACCGCTTCCACATCACCGGCGTGATGGGGCCCGACGAGTTCCACGACGGCTATCCGGGCCGGTCCGGCGAGGGCCTCGACGACAACGCCTACACGAACATCATGACCGCCTGGCTGTGCCGCCATGCGGTGGAGATCTTCCGCGTGCTGTCCTCCCACGAGGCCGAGGACCTGATCTTCCGGCTGGGCATCCAGCCGGCCGAGATCACCCACTGGGGCCGGCTCGCCGCCCGTCTCGCGGTGCCGTTCAACTCCGACGGGGTGATCAGCCAGTTCGAGGGATACGACGATCTCAAGGAGCTCGACTGGGCGGCCTACCGCAAGAAGTACGGCAACATCGGCCGGATGGACCTCATCATGGAGTCCGAGGGCGACTCCACGAACAACTACAAGCTGTCCAAGCAGGCCGACGTCACGATGCTCTTCTTCCTCCTCGGCCCCGAGGGCGTCATCAAGGAGCTGCGGCGCATGGGGTACGAGTTCACCCAGGAGCAGGTCGTGCAGACGATCGACTACTACGTCGCCCGCTCGACGAACGGCTCCAGCCTGTCCAATGTCGTCAACGCCGGCGTGCTCGCCTCGATCGGGCGCGAGGAGGCGTGGGACGCGTGGAAGCAGGCCGCCGTCGTCGACCTCAACGACACCCAGTGGGGCACCACGCAGGAGGGCATCCACCTCGGCGCGATGTCCGGCACCGTCGACGTCATCGTGCGCGCCTTCGCCGGGGTGCTCATCCGCTTCGACCGGATCGAGTTCTACCCCCGGCTGCCCGCCGCCATGGGCTCGGTGCGGTTCCGCGTGCTGTTCCAGGGGCAGGTCATCGACGTCCGGGTCTACCACGACGAGCTCGTCCTCATGTCGCGATCCCACGAAACCTCCCGCGTCAAGGTCCAGGTGTTCGACGAGCAGCGGTTCCTCGACGGCGGGGCGACGCTCCACTTCGCGCTCGACGGCTGAGACCCAGGGGGTCGGTGACCACCGGTTCCCCGCCGTCGGGAGCGCGGCGCCCCGCCTTCTGCGACGGGTGCGGCACGATCCTGTGTCAGTCCTGTCATAAATCCCGGATCGCCGTGAACCAGCGAGGTCGATGTGAGACCCTGGACGGGTTCCACGGGCGCAACCATCGTGAGGAGACCACTGCATCGTGCAGACCGACAGCGTCGACACCTCGACCGCAGAGCTCGAGCGGCTCATCCGCTCCGGTCTCATCGACACCCACTTCGCCCCCGTGGTGGACCGCTTCACCGGGGAGCCCGCCGGCTACACCCTGCAGCACCTCGAGCACGGCTCGGAGGACGGCACCGGCAGCGCCTCGGCCCGGCTCCGCGCCGACATCCGCGCCTCCCAGCTGATCGGCGACTTCGACGCCTCGCTGCGCTCGATCGGTCTGCGCGCCGCCGAGGCCGCAGGCCTCCCCACCCACACCCGCCTCTTCCTCCAGGCCGAGCCGGAATCCCTCGTCACCGTCGAGGACCGGACCGACGAGCCCGACCGCTCGGTCATCCTGCAGCTCCACCCGGAGCGGATCGCCGCGAGCCCGGCCGCGGTGCTCCGCTCGGTCCGCCTCGCCCGCTCGCAGGGCTGGGGCATCGGGATGGAGGAGATCGGAGTCGACCTCGCCACCGCGGCGTTCCTGCCGCTCGTCAACCCGTCCGTCGTCACCCTGCATCCCGGGGTCCTCGACATCACCGACACCGCCCACCTCGCCGAGCTCATCCGCCTCCTCCACGCCCACACCGAGCGCACCGGCGGGGTCATCATGGCCACCGGTGTGCGCCACGAGGACGACCTCGAGATGGTCCGCGCGCTCGGGGTGCGGTTCGTCACCGGGCCGCTCTACGGCGGTCCCTCGACCGCGCCGGAGCCGCTGACGAACCCGCCGGAGGATCCGCTCGCCGACCACTTCTCCCGGAACGCCGCGGTGCAGGGCACGCCCTTCTCCGCGACCCGCGCGCTGCGCCGCGATCCGCTCGTCATGGACGAGCCGCTGCTCACCGCGCAGATGCAGTCCCTGCAGCGCCGGGCGCTGGCGAGCGGCGGAGAATCGTCCGTGGTCATCGGTGTGTTCGGGGAGGACCAGGAGCTCATCACCGCGACACGGGAGAACTTCTCCGTGCTCAGCGGCTCGGCCGGCTTCGTCGCCGCGCTGTCCGGCGGGTTCGAGGAGCCGCCGATCCCCGGCGTGCGCTCGGGGATGGTCGACGCCTCCGACCCGCTGCGCCGGGAGTACGCGATCATCGTCGTCGGCTCCGACTGGTCGGCCATGGTCGCAGCTTCCCGGCGCTCCGATCCGGGGCCCGACGGCCGCGTCGAGTACGACGTCTACGTCACCTCGGAGCGCTACACCTGCGTCGACGCCGCCCGCGGCGTCCTCAGCAGGATCCGGCCGCTCGGCTAGGATCGCCCCATGATCTCCACAGCAGACCTCTACGACGAGCGCGGCGAGGAGCTCGACTCCGTCGCGCTCCAGTTCCTCGACCTCGGCGGGCGGGAGTCCTTCTCCGGCCCGATCCGCACGATCGTGTGCCACCGCGACAACGGGCTCGTCAAGCAGACTCTCAACTCGCCCGGGGACGGCGCAGTGCTCGTGGTCGACGGGGGAGGCTCGCTCGAATCGGCGCTCATGGGCGACCTCATCGCCGCGGCCGCGGTGGAGAACGGCTGGGCCGGCGTCGTCATCCTCGGCGCGGTCCGCGACCGCACCGCGCTGGCTGCGCTCGACCTCGGGGTCAAAGCGCTCGGCTCGAACCCGCGCAAGTCGTCGAAGGACGGGGTCGGTGAGGTCGACGTCCCGGTGACGATCGGTGAGGTGCGGCTGGTCCCGGGACGCATGCTGTGGGCCGACCCCGACGGCATCCTCGTCGAACGCTGAGCGTGGCGCCCATCTGCTAGCCTGGCGACGGCACGCCCGCCGTGGCGCAGGACACCATCGGTGACCTGTGCGTCGCTCCGCGCGCAGGCTGCACGCCCCTGTAGCTCAGCTGGTCAGAGCAGAGGACTCATAATCCTTTGGTCGCGGGTTCAAGCCCCGCCGGGGGCACCGGTACGGCACACCGAGGTGCCGGGAGAGATCGAGGAGAGCCGACGACATGACAGCACTGAGGTCGCATGCCGAGGTCGACGCGGAGCTCACCGCTCCCGGCGCGCCGTTCGAGACCATCGAGATCGATCGCTCCGGAGTCACCGTGCGCGCCTGGCGCCACGCCCCGCCGAGCCTGCGCGCGATGATCGAGGCCTCACGCGAGCACGGGGACCGGGACATGCTCGTGCTCGGCACCGACCGCCTGAGCTACGCCGAGCACTTCCGCCGTGTGGCCGGGCTCGCGCACGCGCTCGTCGAGGAGTACGGGATCCGCCCGGGGGACCGGGTCGCCATCGCGATGCGCAACTACCCGGAATGGTCGATCGCCTTCTTCGCCGCAGCCTGCGCAGGCGCCGTCGTCGTACCGCTCAACGCCTGGTGGGCCGCCGGTGAGCTCGAGTTCGGGCTGCGCGATTCCGGAGCGCGCGTGCTGCTCGCGGACGACGAGCGCCTCGAGCGCCTCTCCGATGTGCTGCCCGCCCTCGACCTCCCCGTGCTCGTGGCCCGTCCCGCCGGAGAGCTGCCCGCCGGCGCGCGGGACATGGCCGAGGTCCCCGGCGCCGCGGAGCTGCCGGACTGCAAGATCGGTCCGGACGACGGCGCGACGATCTTCTACACCTCCGGCACCACCGGCACCCCCAAGGGGGCCTTCGGCACGCACCGCAACATCTGCGGCAACGTCATGAGCGTGCGGTACTCCGCGGCCCGGGAGCAGCTGCGGCAGGGGAGCAGTCTGCGCGAGCTCCTGGCGAACCCGGCGCCCCCGGGGGCGATCCTCGTCGCGGTGCCGTTCTTCCATGCCACCGGCTGCCATGCGGTGCTGCTCGGCGCGGTGAGCCAGGGAGCCACCCTCGTGCTCATGCACAAGTGGGACGCCGGGGTCGCTCTCGAGCTCATGGAGCGCGAACGGGTGACGAGCTTCACCGGCGTGCCGGCGATGCTCACCCAGCTCTACCAGCACCCGGACTTCGCCGACCGCGACCTCAGCAGCCTGACCGGGATCGGCTCCGGGGGAGCCTCGGCCGCTCCCGCGCTCGTCCGCCGGACCACCGAGCTCCTCCCGCAGGCGGCTCCGGGCAACGGGTACGGCCTCACCGAGACCTCCTCGCTCACCACCGCGAACCGCGGGCAGGACTACATCGAGAAGCCCGACAGCGTCGGCCGACCGGTGCCGATCTGCGATGTCGACGTCATCGACCCCGCGACCTGGGAGCCGCTGCCTCCCGGCGAGCTCGGGGAGCTGCGGATCAGGGGAGCCAATGTCGTCACCGGATACTGGAACCGGCCGGAGGCCACCGCCCAGGCGATCGTCGACGGCTGGCTCCACACCGGCGATCTCGCCCGGATCGACGAGGAGGGCTTCGTCTACATCGTCGACCGCGCCAAGGACATGATCATCCGCGGCGGGGAGAACGTCTACTCCGCCGAGGTCGAGGCCGCGATCCACCAGCACCCCGACGTCGCCGACTGCGCGGTTATCGGCATCCCGCACGAGGAGCTCGGTGAGGAGGTCGCCGCGGTCGTGCAGCCCGGTCCGGGAACGGCGCTCACCGCCGAGGATCTGCGCGCCTTCCTCGGCGAGCGGATCGCCCGGTTCAAGATCCCCTCCCACATCGTCGTGCAGGACCTGGACCTGCCCCGCAATGCCGCCGGCAAGCTCCTCAAGCGCGAGATCAAGGCCGGATTCGTGCCGTCCGCCGCCGGCGACCGGGCCGGCGCGGAATCACGCCGAGCACAGCACTCCGAACCGGCACGGCGTCGGGTGCTGCGTGCAGACCGCTGCTGCTCACATCCCCACGGCGGCGGCACCGGACGGCAGGGAGAGGA
This sequence comes from Brevibacterium sp. R8603A2, assembly GCF_023072605.1. Taxonomy (NCBI): domain Bacteria; kingdom Bacillati; phylum Actinomycetota; class Actinomycetes; order Micrococcales; family Brevibacteriaceae; genus Brevibacterium; species Brevibacterium sp. R8603A2. Next base: position 19,294 of record NZ_JALLGN010000010.1, on the reverse strand, counting down.
CGTGGTCCCGATGACGGACACCGCACACGCCGAGGCGCATCCGAACGAGCCCCGCTGGGTCACCAGGATGCCCGAACCGCAGCGCTCCCGGATGCGCGCGGGGCGGATGCGCACCGACATCCGCCGCTTCGGGGTGCTGGCTCCGGTGATCGGCAGCTGGGTGTTCGTCGCCGCCGGACTCGACGCACTGGGCCGTCCGGGGTGGGGGATCGGTGTGCAGGCCCTCGTCCTCGCCCTCATCGCCGCCTGCGTGCTCGCGCTGTTCGTCCGCCCGGCGGCGCTCGGACCCGTCGAGCGCATGCACTGGTCGGCGCTGCCGATCTGGATCGGCGGCATCGTGCTCATGGCCGTCGGCGTCAACCTCGCCGGGGGAGCGGCCCGCGACGCCGGGATGGTGCACCTGCAGCCAGCGATCAACGCGACCTTCGTCGGCTTCCACTTCATCCCCTACGCCTGGGCGTTCGTCACCCGCATGATCCTGTGGCTCGGGGTGTGCGTGGGCTCGATCGGGGTGCTCGGGGTGCTCGCCGGGATCCTCGCGGGCCCGCCGTGGGCGGCCGTCGGTGCGATCGTCGCCGGCCTCGTGCAGGTCACCATCGTCCTCGTCTGGGCCACCGGCCGGCTGCGCGGCGGGGCCCCGCGCCTCGGCCGTCGACCGGCATCCGCCTGAGCACCGCGGGCGCACCCGCCCGGCGCGGGTGCTGGCACCGGCCCTGACCATGCCATACAATGACCGCAGACCTCCGCATATTCGGATCGTAGGGGAAGACGTATCCGAACCGCAGGAGGCAGATATGGATATGACGCAGGGCGTGCTCTTCGTCCACTCAGCACCTCGTGCGCTGTGCCCTCACATCGAGTGGGCAGCGGGCGGGGCCATCGGCGCGCAGGCGAAGTTCGACTGGTCGCCGCAGCCGGCCGCACCGGGCATGTTCCGGGCGGAGATCTGCTGGAAGGCGCCCGGCGGCTCCGGCGCGCGCATCGCCTCGGCCCTGCGCGGCTGGGACGGCGTGCGCTACGAGGTCACCGAGGAGCCCTCGGCCGGGATCGACGGCGGCCGCTGGAGCCACACCCCCTCGCTCGGCATCTACCACGCCACCACCGACGCGTTCGGCAACATCGTCGTGCCCGAGGACATCATCCGCTCGGTGCTCGTCCGTGCGGCCGAGCACGGCGAGGACATCGCCGGTGCGATGGAGAAGGCGCTCGGCCAGGCGTGGGACGACGAGCTCGAACCCTTCCGCCACGCCGGTGAGGGCGCCCCGGTGCGCTGGCTCACCAAGGTCGGCTGAACCCGCTCCACCTGCGCCGCCCTGCGTGCGGCGCGCCCCGGCACCCCGCTGTCTTTCACCGGTGCCCCTGCCTCCCTCCATGCGAACGGCCGCCTGCCCGCAGACCTGCTGCGGACAGGCGGCCGTTCGGCGCGCCCGGGGCGGTCAGACGCTCTTGACGGCGACGACGGCGTTGTGGCCGCCGAAGCCGAACGAGTTCGTCAGCGCGGCGATCTCGCCGGCCGGGAGCTCCTCCGGGGTGTCGCGCGCGATCGTCAGCTCGATCTGCGGATCGACCTGCTCGATATTGATCGTCGGGGGAGCGGTGCGGTTCTGCACGGCGAGCACGGTGAGCACGGCCTCGACTGCGCCGGCGCCGCCGAGCAGGTGGCCCATCATCGACTTCGTCGCCGACACCATGGCGTCGGAGGCGTGCGAGCCGAGCAGGGCGTTGATCGCCACCGATTCGGGAACGTCGCCCACCGGGGTGGACGTGGCGTGCGCATTGATGTGGCGGATGTCGGCCGGCTGCAGGCCTGCGGTCTCGAGGGCCTGGCGCATGGCGAGGATCGAGCCCCTGCCCTCGGGCTCGCCGGCGGTGATGTGGTACGAGTCATTGGAGATGCCCCAGCCGCCGATCTCCGCGTAGATCTTCGCGCCGCGGGCCTTCGCGTGCTCTTCGAGCTCGAGCACGAGCGTTCCGGCGCCCTCGCCCATGACGAAGCCGTCGCGGTCGATGTCGTAGGGGCGCGAAGCGGTCTCCGGCGAGTCGGTGCGGCGCGACAGGGCGCGCATCGAGGAGAAGGCGGACAGCGTGACGGGCAGGATCGCGGCCTCGGAGCCGCCGGCGATGACGACGTCGGCCTTGCCGGAGCGCAGCTGGTCGAAGGCGTGTCCGATGCTCTCCGTGGACGATGCGCAGGCGGACACGATCGTCTGCACGGCGGCGCGGGCGGAGAACTCCATCCCGACCGCGGCGGCGGGACCGTTGGGCATGAGCATGGGCACGGTGAGCGGCATGACGCGGCGCGAGCCCTCCTCGCGCAGCGTGTCCCAGGCGTTGAGCAGGGTCCAGGCGCCGCCGATCCCGGTGCCCCAGGACACGGCGAGCCGCTCGGGCTCGACCTCGGGGGCACCGGCGTCCTGCCACGCCTCCCGGGCGGAGATCAGGGCGAAGCGGCTGTTGGGGTCGAGGCGCTTGGCCTCGACGCGTGTGAGGTTCTCCTCGACGACCGAGGCGTCGATGGGCGCGGCGAAGTCGACGGGGATGCCGTACTCCTCCGACCAGTCGTTGGTGAGGGTGCGCGCACCCGACGTTCCGGCCAGGGCGGCGCGCCAGGTGGCGTCCGCTCCGGTGCCGAGGGGGGTGACGGCACCGAGTCCGGTGACGACAACAGTGGAAGTCATGGTGTGAAACCTCGTCGAATCAGTAGTGCGGTGCCGCGGGGCGGCCCGATGGGACGGGGGCCGCCCCGCGGCAGGGGACCGTCAGGCCTGCTGGGCCTTGACGATGTAGTCCACGGCGTCCTGGACGGTGACGAGGTCCTTGACGTCGTCGTCCGGGATCTTCACGCTGAACTTCTTCTCGGCGTTGACGACGATGGTCATCATCGAGATCGAGTCGATGTCGAGGTCGTCGGTGAAGGACTTGCTCGGCTCGACGGCCTCAGGAGCCAGTCCGGTCTCCTCGTTGACGATCTCGGCGAGTCCCGAGAGGACTTCGGCTTCGGTGTGTGCCATTTTCCTATCCTTCTTTCTCATGTGGTCCGCCGATCCGAGAGGACCGGGCGGATTTCGCGTGGAACGTGATTCGACGAGTGTCCCGTCAGAATCCTACGACATCGACCCTGCCGGGCCGAGGTGCGTCGCCGCCTCGCCGGTGGGCGGACGGTGTTCCGGTTCAGGGGAGGACGATGACCTGCGCCGCGTAGACGAGGCCGGCGCCGAAGCCGATCTGCAGGGCGAGCCCGCCGTGGAGCTCCGGGTTCTCGCGCAGGAGTCGCTCGGTGGCGAGCGGGATCGAGGCCGCGGAGGTGTTGCCGTTGTCCGCGATGTCGCGGGCGACGACGACGGAGTCGGGGAGCTTGAGCTGCTTGGCGAGCTCGTCGATGATCCGCATGTTCGCCTGGTGGGGCACGAACGCCGCGAGGTCCTTCGACTCGATGCCGGCGGCCTCGAGGGCCTCCTTGGCGACCTCGGCCATGTCCCACACGGCCCAGCGGAACACGCTCGGTCCGTCCTGCCGCAGGGTGGGGAACGGGGTCTCACGGTCGTCGCGCAGGTCGAGGAAGGAGTTCGTCATCCGGATCGTCTCCCAGTTCTCGCCCTTCGAACCCCACACGCTGCGCGCGATGCCCGGGGTGTCGGAGGAGGTGACGACCACTGCGCCGGCGCCGTCGCCGAGCAGGAAGGAGATCGTGCGATCCGTGGGATCGATGAAGTCGGAGAGCTTCTCCACGCCGATGACGAGGATGTTGTCGAGCGTGCCGGAGCGCACGAGGCCGTCGGCCTGGGCGATCGCGTAGCAGTAGCCGGCGCAGGCCGCGGAGATGTCCCAGGCCGGGACCGGGCCGGTGCCGAGCCGGGTCGTGAGCGCGGACGCCGCCGAGGGGGTGGGCGTGCCGAAGGTCACCGTGGCGATGAGCACCGCGCCGATGTCCTCGGGCTTGAGCCCGGCGTTGGCGATCGCCTCGACCGCGGCCTCCTCGCACATGTCGAGGACGGCGACGTCCTCGCCGGCGCGGTGGCGGGTGACGATCCCGGTGCGCTGCCGGATCCACTCGTCCGAGGAATCGATCGGACCGACGAGGTCGGCGTTGGGCACCGCGTGCTCGGCGCGGTAGCCGCCGATGCCGGCGATCCGCGAGAACTGATTGGGTGCCGGGGTCTGCAGGGTGGGCATGGCTCTTCCTCCTTCGTTCACGCCTGGGCGTGGGTCTGCGCGAATGCGCGGGCGGCCTCGAGGTCGTCCGCGGACTTGAGCGCGAGCGTCTCGACGCCCTTCATCGCCCGACGGGCGAGCCCGGTGAGGGTGCCGCCGGGGACGAGCTCGATGAGCCCGGTGACGCCCATGTCGAGGAGCTGCTGCTGGCACAGGTCCCAGCGCACGGGGCTCGTCACCTGGTCGACGAGCAGCTCCAGGTATTCCGTGCCGGAAGCGACGCTGCGGCCGTCGGCATTGGTGAGGACGGTGAGCTGCGGGTCGTGCACCGTCAGGGTGCCGGCGAGATCCCGCAGCGGCTCCTGCGCGGGGGCCATGTACGCGGTGTGGAAGGCGCCGGCCACCGGCAGCGGGATGACGCGGGCGCGCTCGGGGGCGTTCTCCACCAGCGCGTCGATGTTCTCCAGTGCACCGGCGGCCACGGTCTGCCCGCCGCCGTTGATGTTCGCCGGTGCGAGACCGGCGGCCTCGATCGCGGCGAGCACCTGATCCGGGTCGCCGCCGACCACGGCGGCCATCCCGGTCGGGGCGGCCGCGGAGGCCTCGGCCATGCCGGTGGCGCGCACGCGCACGAACTCCATCGCGGACTCGGCGTCGAGGATCCCGGCGATCTGCGCGGCGGCGATCTCCCCGACGGAGTGGCCGGCAACCGCCTGCGGGGCGGGCAGGTCGCGCAGGAGCTCGCGGGAGGCGGCGATCGCGGAGGCGACGAGCAACGGCTGCGCGAGCGCGGTGTCCTTGAGTGTCGCGTCGTCGGATTCGGTGCCGTGGAGCCTGAGGTCGATCCCGGAGGCCGCGGACAGCGCGTCGATGGATTCGGCGAAGCCGGGGAGCTCGAGCCAGGAGCTGAGGAATCCGGATTTCTGGGCGCCCTGTCCCGGGCAGGCGATGACGAGCACTGGTGAGGGGTCCTCTCGGTCGACGTTCTGGTCCAACTTAGGTCAGGGGACTGCCGGGCACAGTGGATTTGTGTCCGTTCGACAATTGCCCGGCCTCGGACAGTCGTCCGTACACCAAGGCGATCCGCACGACGAAACCGGCGCGCGCCTCGGTCGGGTCGATGCCGATGAGACCGGTGATCTTCCGCAGCCGGTAGCGCACGGTGTTGGGGTGGACGTGGAGGGCCTTCGCGGTGGTCTCCAGGGAACCGCCGAACTCGAGGTAGGCCGCGACCGTGTCATGGAGCTGCCCGGAGCCCGCACCGAGCGGCTCGTAGAACCGTGAGATGAGTTCGGCGACGGCGCTGCGGTCCCCGGCGATCGCCCGCTCCGGCAGGAGATCGGCGGCGTGGACCGGGCGCGGGGTGGCCGGCCGGGCCGCGGCCGTCCGGAGCGCCCAGACGGCGGCCGAGGCCGAGGTGCCCGCCTCGGCCAGCGAGTCGACCCGGGGTCCGATGATGACCTCCGAGGGGCCGAAGTAGTGGGCGAGCGAGGTCACGGTGCGGTCGATGTCTTCGACCCCGCCGAGCACGATGAGGAGCCGGTCGTCGTGGACGCCGAGGAGCGCGTCCTCCGCCCACTTCTGGGCGGCCCGTCGGATCTCGTCGATGCTCCGGTGGGCGCTGCGCTTGGGCGCGCGGCCGACGAGCACGTGGACGGCGCCGTCGGAGCGCCAGCCGAACGCCGCGGTGCGGCTGGCGAGCTCGTCGACGGAGTCCCCGCGCACGAGCGCGTCGATGACCATCGCCTCGAGCCGGGCGTCCCAGCTGCCGCGCGCCTCGGCGGCCCGGGCGTAGACGTCCGCGGCGGCGAAGGCGATCTCGCGGGAGTAGATGAGCACGGCCTCCTTGAGGCCGGACTGCTCGGAGGGGCGGGCAAGCTCGGTCACCCGCTCCTCGACGACCTGCACGACGACCCGGAGGAGCTGCAGGGTCTGCTGGAGCGACACCGAGCGCACGAGCTCGCGCGGGGCGGACTTGAAGATGTCGCCGACCACGCGCAGCGGCGTCTGGGGTTTGCGGTACCAGTCGATGAAGGAGGAGATGCCGGAGTTGGCGAGAACGACCACCCAGCCGCGGTCGGCCGAGCTCATCGCCCGGTACCAGGGGAGCTGCGCCTCGATGCGCTGGAGGGTGAGCTTGGAGAGCACGGCCTGTCCGGCCTTGAGCCTGCGGCTGGTCTCGGCGCGTCCGCGGATCGCAGCGGACTGGGCATCGGCGGCTGTCGGCATGATCCCCACTGTAACCGCAGACCGACAACTTTCTTGTGCCCGGACCACAAGACGGGCCGCGGAGGTCTCCCTCCGCGGCCCGTCCTGTGATGCCGCCGGTCGCAGCGAGCAGCGGTGCCGGTCGCTCGTGCCGGTCGGTGCGGTCAGGCGCTGGCGCCCTCCGTCGAGCCGGTGGCGCCGGCCCGCGGATCGTCGAGCTGGTACTTCTTCGCCGCCTCGGCCGCGGTCGACGGGTCGATCTCCCCGGTGTCGGCGAGGCTGATGAGCGCCTGCACGACCACGGAGGGGGCGTCGATGAGGAAGTGGCGGCGGGCCGCCGGGCGGGTGTCGGAGATCGCGTAGCCGTCCGCGCCGAGCGAGGTGAAGTGCCCCGGCACGTACTGGCGGATCATGTCCGGCACGGTGCGGGTGTAGTCGCTCGTCGCGATGATCGGACCGCGCGCCTCGGCGAGCTTCGCGGTGACGAACGGGATCCGCTTCTCCGCGGCCGGATCGAGCAGGCGCTCGTCGTCGCAGGCGAGGCCGTCGCGGCGCAGCTCCTGCCACGAGGTCACCGACCACACGTCGGCGCTCACGCCCCAGTCCTCGGCGAGGAGGCGCTGGGCCTCGACGATCCACGGCACCGCGACGCCGGAGGCGAGCAGCTGGACCTTCGGGCCGTCGAGCTCGGGACCGTCGGCGAGCTTGTAGATGCCCTTGAGCACACCTTCGACGTCGAGGTCCTCCGGCTCCGGCGGCTGCACCATCGGCTCGTTGTACATCGTGATGTAGTACATGACGTTCGGGTCGCGGGAGTCGTCGGGCCCGTACATCCGCTCGATCCCGTCACGCACGATGTGGCCGATCTCGTAGGCGTAGGCCGGGTCGTAGGAGATGATCGACGGGTACGTCGAGGACAGCACGTGGGAATGCCCGTCACCGTGCTGCAGGCCCTCGGCCACGAGGGTGGTGCGTCCGGCGGTCGCGCCGAGGATGAACCCGCGGGCCATCTGGTCGCAGGCCGCCCAGAAGGCGTCGCCGGAGCGCTGGAACCCGAACATCGAGTAGAAGATGTAGAACGGGATCAGCGGCTCGCCGTGGGTGGCGTACGAGGTGCCCACCGCGGTGAGCGCGGCGGTCGAGCCGGCCTCGTTGATGCCCATGTGGAGCAGCTGGCCGTCGGTCGCCTCCTTGTAGGCGAGGAACAGGTCGCGGTCGACGGAGACGTAGTTCTGCCCGTGCGGGTTGTAGATCTTGGCCGTCGGGAAGAACGAGTCCATGCCGAAGGTGCGGGCCTCGTCCGGGATGATCGGGACGATCCGCGGGCCCCACTCCTTGTGGCGCATGAGGTCCTTGAGGATCCGCACGAACGCCATGGTGGTGGCGATCTCCTGCTTGCCGGAGCCCTTCTTCGCGCCGGCGAACTCCTTGTCGCCGGGCAGCGCGAGGTCGACGTACTTCGAGCGGCGCTCGGGGGTGAACCCGCCGAGCTCGTGACGGCGATCGAGCAGGTACTTGATCTCCGGTGCGTCCTCACCGGGGTGGTAGTACGGCGGGAGCTTCGGGTTCTCCTCGAGGTCCTTGTCGGAGATCGGGATGGAGAAGTGGTCGCGGGCCATCTTGAGGTCCTCGAGGGCCATCTTCTTCATCTGGTGGGTGGCGTTGCGCGCCTCGAAGTGCGGGCCGAGCGAATAGCCCTTGACCGTCTTGACGAGGATCGCGGTCGGCTGACCGGTGTGGTTCATCGCCTGCTGGTACGCGGCGAACACCTTGCGGTAGTCGTGGCCGCCGCGCTTGAGCTGCCAGATCTGCTCGTCGGAGTAGTCCTCGACCATCGCCTTGGTGCGCGGGTCGCGGCCGAAGAAGTTGTCGCGCACGAATCCGCCGGACTCGCCCTTGTACGTCTGGTAGTCGCCGTCGGGGGTGGCGTTCATGAGGTTGACGAGCGCGCCGTCGCGGTCCTTGGCGAGCAGGGCGTCCCATTCGCGACCCCAGATCACCTTGATGACGTTCCAGCCGGCACCGCGGAAGAACGCCTCGAGCTCCTGGATGATCTTGCCGTTGCCGCGCACCGGGCCATCGAGGCGCTGGAGGTTGCAGTTGACGACGAAGGTGAGGTTGTCGAGCTCCTCGTAGGCGGCGGTCTGGAGCATGCCGCGGCTCTCCGGCTCGTCCATCTCGCCGTCGCCGAGGAATGCCCAGGTGTGCTGCTGGGAGGTGTCCTTGATGCCGCGGTTGTGGAGGTACTTGTCGAACTGCGCCTGCGCGATCGCGTTCATCGGGCCCAGGCCCATCGACACTGTGGGGTGCTCCCAGAACTCGGGCATGTGCCGCGGGTGCGGGTAGGACGGGATGCCGCCGGGCTTGTCGCCGATGCGGTGGGAGACCTGCTGGCGGAAGCCGTCGAGCTGGTCCTCGCTCAGCCGGCCCTCGAGGTAGGCGCGGGCGTACATGCCGGGGGACGCGTGTCCCTGGTAGAAGATGTGGTCGCCGCCGCCGGGGTGGTCCTTGCCGCGGAAGAAGTGGTTGAGGCCGACCTCGTAGAGGGTGGCGGCGGAGGCGTAGGTCGAGATGTGGCCGCCGACCTCGATCCCGGGTCGCTGGGCGCGGTGGACCATGACAGCGGCGTTCCAGCGGATCCAGCGGCGGAAGCGGCGCTCGAGGTCCTCGTCGCCGGGGAACCAGGGCTCGTCGTCGGGCCCGATGGTGTTGACGTAGTCGGTCGCCGTGAGGCTGGGCACGCCGAGGCTCTTCTGGCGGGCGCGCTGGATCAGCCGGAGCATGACGTAGCGGGCCCGGGTCCGGCCGCCGTCATCGACCAGGGAGTCGAGGGACTCGAGCCATTCCTGGGTCTCTTCGGGGTCGATATCGGGAACGTGGCTCGGGAGACCGTTGAGAATCGGTCCGCTGCTCTTGTTGACCACTTCGTGGAGTCCTCTCGGTTCGACGGGGTGCCGTCGGCGGACGGGCGGGAACGTGGGCGCCGGTGCTGGATGAGCGCCGTCGGCCATCTCCGCCTCAGGGGCTCCTCCCAGCCTAGTCCGGTTTCGCCGCCGTGCGTAAGGGTGCGCGTGTGGCGGCGGTCTCCCTCCCGCGGAGCATCCTCTCTGTCCCGCGGCGGGGCACGCACCGGGCGTGTGGACGGTGCGCGGCGGGCGAGCGGCGGGCCGGGGCGGCGTCCCTGAGTATCGATTGTGTGAATTCTGACCGGTGTCCGAGCGATGTATTTGCCCCCACAGCAGTCGGGCGTGGACAATGTGCGCATGAGCACTACGCCTTCCGAAAGGACACTGCACACATCCGAGGCTGACCTCGGGGAACTCAAGGACAGCCTGGGCCTCAAGGCCGGGCAGTACATCCAGGAGCTCGGGTACGACGACGACGTCGACTTCGACCTCCGCGAGGTCATCGAGGCGATCACCGGCGAGGAGATGGCCGACGACGATGTCGACGACGTGTTCGATGTCGTCGTGATGTGGTGGCGCTCGGACGACCCGGACCTCACCGACGCGATCGTCGACGCGCAGACCATGCTCGGCCAGGGCGGCTTCGTGTGGCTGTTCACCCCGAAGGCCGGTCGTCCCGGCCACATCCCGCCGGCCGACATCTCCCATGCGGCGCCGACGGCGGGCATGCACCTGACGAAGACCATCAGCGCCGGACCGGACTGGTCCGGGTTCCGGCTGGTGGGCAAGAAGAATTACAGCTGAGCGCCGGTGCCCGCCCTCGCCGTCGGATCGATCGCGCCGGAGTTCGCGCTGCGATCGCAGTACGGCGAGCCGCTCGAGCTCGCCGCGCTGCGACGCGAGGGGCCGGTGCTCCTCGTGTTCTACCCCTTCGCGTTCTCCGCAGTGTGCGGGGGCGAGATGCATGTGCTCCGGGAGCTCCACGAACACTTCACCGCCGCCGGCATCACCGTGATCGGCGTGTCCGTCGACTCGAAGTACGCCCTGCAGGCGTGGTCTCTGGACATGGGCATCCCGTTCTCCCTCGCGGCGGACTTCTGGCCCCACGGTGAGGTCGCCCGCGCCTACGGCGTGTTCGACGAGGAGCGCGGCATGGCGACGCGCGGCACCTTCCTCATCGGCACGGACGGCACGGTGGAGCAGGTGCTCACGGGCCCGGTGGCCGAGGCGCGCGATTTCACCGTGTTCCTGCCCGCCGGGCAGGCCCCACCGAGCTGATCGCCCCTGCCGGGGTGATCGTCGTGCCGCGGGTCCCGTACCCGGTGCAGTCGGCATCGCCGGCAGCAGTCGCCGCCGTCTGCGGCACTGAGCCCGGTCGATCTCCACGCTGCGCCGCCCACGAACCGCAATCCGCAACCGGAAGGACTGATCATGGCAAGCATCTTCACGAAGATCATGGCAGGGGAGATCCCCGGCGCCTTCGTCTACGAGGACGAGAAGTGTGCTGCGTTCCTCGACGTCGCCCCGATGACCGATGGACACGTGCTCGTGGTCCCGCGCGAGGAGATCGACCACTGGATCGACCTGCCCGAGGACCTCGCCGCGCATCTGTTCGGGGTGGCGCAGAAGATCGGCGTGGCGCAGAGGACGGCGTTCGGCTGCGAGCGGATCGGTGTGATGATCCAGGGCTACGAGGTGCCCCACGTCCACATCCACGTCTGGCCGACGAATGCGATCAAGGACTTCGATCCCGCGAACAAGGGCCCGATGGCCGAGCCCGAGGTGCTCAAGGCCAACGCCGAGCGCATCACCGCCGCCCTCTGACGAGACCTCGATTTCAGAAGGTTCCTGAGAGCTGGAACGCCGTTCTTCGCAATCTCGATGCCGCTCGCCGAGACTGCAATATCTGGTGGAACCGCTCTCAGGAACCTTCGAAAATTGCTGTTTCACGGGGATGAGAAAACCGGCCCGGATCAGCGTTTGTGCTGATCAGAGCCGGTTTCCGGATGGTCGGGATAGCGGGATTCGAACCCACGACCTCCTCGTCCCGAACGAGGCGCGCTACCAAGCTGCGCCATATCCCGATGCGCGAAGCAAGAACAACTATAACCACACCCGGGGGATTCGACCAATTCGGCTCCGTCCCCTTCGCGTGGCCTGTGATCGGTGTCACTCGTCGTAGTGTCCGGGCCATCGGGCGGCCCGGCTCGAGCGGGTCTGCTCGAGCATGTCTGGTAGGAATGGAACGGCCGCACGCAGGGAATCGAGGCGCAGGGAGGAGCAGGTATGGCATTGACCCCGGAGTCGATCACCGACACCGCGCTCGAGGTGCTCTCCCGGTTCGGCATGGGCGACCTGTCGATGCGCCGGCTCGCCCGGGAGCTCGACGTGCAGCCCTCCGCCCTGTACTGGCATGTGAAGAACAAGCAGGAGCTGTTCGCCCTCGTCGCCCGCCGATTCACCGAGCAGGTGGATACCCGGTGCCCGGCCGCAGCGAAGCCCGCACCGGTGGTCGTCGCCCTCGCCCTGCGCGAGGTGCTCCTGAGCTACCGCGACGGCGCGGAGATCCATCTCCTCGCCTACGCCCTCGAAGCCGAACGCACCGTGCCCGAGGCGCTGGCCGCCGCCCTCGACGGGCACCGGCTCGCGGCGACAATGGGGTTCGTGCTCGGCCAGGTGGCCGTCGAGCAGAACCGCGCGATGCTCGGGGTCGATGACCCCGACGCCGAGGACATCTTCATCCACGGCCTGCGCGCTCTCCTCGGCACATGACGAGGGCCGCCCCGGTCGGGGCGGCCCTCGTTCGACCGGTGCTCCGCAGGCGGAGCGGATCTGTTGTCGTCGAGCTCAGTCCTCCTGCTCACCGAACTGCGCCTCGGCGATGGCGCGGAGGGCGGCGAGGTGCCGGGTGAGGGCTGAGCGCCCGTCCTCGGTGATCGCCAACCAGGTCCGGGGACGCTTGCCGACGAAGCCCTTCGATACCGTGAGGAGCCCGGCCTTCTCGAGAGTCGTCATCTGCCGGGAGAGCACCGAATCGGAGACCCCGAGCGTCTCGCGGATGAGCTTGAACTCCGCGCGCTCCCGGTTCTGCAGGCCGGCGAGCATGGCCAGGCGGGTGGGATGGTTGAGGTCGGGGTGGAGGGCGTCGAGCGTGCCGGCGATGTCGGCCCCCGACGTCGAGTTCTTCGTGTCCATGACGCGGTCTCCTGTTCTGCGACTCAGTCGCGCAGTTCGAGAAGGGCAGCGATCGGCGTGGCGACCCAGATCGCGGCCGCGGCCGCGAACGGCACCCAGCCGAATCCGAGCACTCCGACCGTGGAGACGCCGAGGACCAGGCACAGCGTGGCGAACACGACGAATCCGACGAACCGGAAGGTCGTGCCGCGCTGCCAGCCCTTGGCGTACCGGAAGTAGAGGATGAACGCGGGCACGAGCCAGGCGAGCCCCGCGCCGACCATGAGCGTCCCGCCGGTGGTGGTGCCTGCGACGACCTGGGCCAGGAGCGCGAGCGAGAGGACGGCGCCGAGCACCATCTCGAGGACGACGATCGGCCAGGCGTCGGACTGCTTGGCGCTGCGGGTCGAGGCGTCCGCGCGTTCGACGAGTGCGGCTGCTTCGGCGGGGGAGATGTTCGTGTGCTGGGTGTTCATGGCGGTTCCTCCTGGTGTGGATGTGCTGTTGGAACCAACGTAGCAAATAGTTTCCAGTATGGAAAGTAGTTGCGGAAATACCACTACTTTTCAGGGCGTGAGGACCGCGATGGCGGCGGCGACATCCTCCTCCGTCGAGTACAGGTGGCAGGACAGCCGGATGCTGCCCCCGCGCACCGCGTGGCTCACCCCTGCCTCGTCCAGCGTGCGGCTCGCTCCGTCGAATCCGTCGAGGGAGAGGATCGGCGAGTCGCCCGGCGGCAGGCCGAGGCCCGCGCGCAGGCGGTTCGCCAGGCCGACCGCGTGGGCGCGCACGGCCTCGAGGTCGAGGGAGGCGAGCCAGGGGAGCGCGACCCCGGCACTCACGTGGCTCAGCCACGCCGGCGAGGCGTCGAAGCGCCGGGCGTCCGCGTGGAGTTCGGGTGTCAGGCCGTACATCGAGCCCTGGAGGTCGGCGCCGGCGTACCAGTTCGCCGCGAGCGGCCTGATGCCCGCCGCGGTGTCGGGTCGGAGCGCCATCCAGGCGGCTCCGCGGGGGCTCAGCAGCCATTTGTAGCCGGCGCACACCACGGCATCCGCCCAGTCGAGATGCAGGGGCATCCACCCGGCCGTCTGCGTGACGTCGAGCAGCACGCGGGTGCCGGCGCGCTCCGTCGCCTCCCGCAGGCCGTCGAGGTCGATCATTGCGCCGTCCGTGGACTGGGTCACGCTCACCGCCACCCAGTCGTAGCCCGGGGCGGCCCCCGGCAGCTCGGCGAGCGGTCGGGAGTCCACGACGACGCCTCGGGGGCGGTGGACGGCGAACGGGTAGGTCACGCTGGTGAACTCGTCGTCGGCGACGAGCACCCGGGCCCCGTCCGGCACCGCTGCGGCGACGAGCCCGATGAGCGCCGAGGCGCTGCCGCCGATCGTCACGCTGCTCACCGGCACCCCGATGAGATCGGCGTACCCCTGGCGCGCGGCCGCGACGGGAGGGTCGTACTCTGCGACCGTCGTGCGTCCCTGCGCCCAGCGCTCGAGTGCCGTCCTCATCGCCTCCGCGACGCGGCCCGGCGGAATGCCGATGCTCGCGGTGTTGAGGTATCCGGTCGGAATGTCGAAGGTCTCTCCCCAGCTGTGACGCATGCCACTGGACCCTAGCATCCGAGGCTCAGCCGCGCTCCCATTCCGCGCGCGGCCCGGGCACCGCGAACATGAGCGGGTGGAGCGCTGGCACGTCACCGTCCCGCGCCCGCTCCGCGCAGGCCTCGGCGTGCGCGGGGCTGCGGATGGTGAGCTTGGCCAGCAGGTGGTCCCACTCGAACGCGATCTGCCCCTCGGCGACCTCGATGGTGCCGTCCCACGCGTCGTCGACGATGAGGCCGCGGTTGAAGGTGTAACCGCGGGCATCCGCCTCGGCGGCGAGCCCGGAGAGGTAGGCGCCGATCGCGGCGACCGGCGCGTCGAGCTCGCGGAAGCGCACGAGCTGCGGGTGGCTGCGGTACCCACGGGTCTGCCCGCGCAGCACCTTCTGGGCGAGCAGCGTCTCCCGCCAGCAGGCGATGAGCCCCTGCCGGTCGAGGTGGGAGGGGTGGAGCGACCAGATGCGCACAGGACCCGCGCTCAGCCGGTGGGCGCGGTCTCGTCGAACAGGATGACCTGCCGGACCGCCCGTCCGTCGGCGAGGGTGTCGAGGGCGGCGTTGATGTCGGCGAGCCCGATGTGCCCGGAGATCAGCTCGCCCACCGGGAGCCGCCCGTCGCGCCAGAGCCCTTCGTAGACGGGGATGTCCCGGGCCGGCACCGCGGAGCCCAGATAGGAGCCGATGATCGTGCGCGCTTCGGCGGTGAGGGTGAGCGGCGCGATCGAGGACCGGGCATCGGGGGAGGGCAGGCCCACCGTGACCGTCGTGCCGCCCACCCCGGTGAGCCGCACGGCGGTCTCGAAGGCCTGGGGGTGGCCGGCGGCCTCGATAACGACCGGGGCGCGCACTTCGGCGTCCTCCGCCTCCTCGGGTGTGTGGACGGCGTCCGCGCCGAGCTCGGTGGCGCGGTCGAGCTTGTCGCGGTTCGCATCGACCCCGATGACCTTCCCCCGGCCCAGGGACACGGCGGTGATGAGCGCGGCCATCCCGACCCCGCCGAGGCCGACGACGATGACGTCGTCACCCTCGGCCGGGTCGCCGGCGTTGATCACAGCGCCGCCGCCGGTGAGCACGGCGCAGCCGAGCACGGCCGCGATGTCCGCGGGCACATCGTCGCCGACGGGCACCACGGAGGTGCGGTGGAGGACTGCATGGGTGGCGAAGCCGGACACGCCGAGGTGGTGGAGGACGTCCTCGTCGCCGCGGTGGAGGCGGATGTGGTCGCCGACGAGGTGTCCGGCGTTGTTCGCCGCGGTGCCGGGGGTGCAGGGGAGCTTGCCGTCGGTGCGGCAGTTCGCGCACTCCCCGCAGCGCGGCAGGAACACCGTGCTGACCTGCTGGCCGGGGGCGAGGTCGGTGACGGCCGACCCGACCTCCTCGACGATCCCGGACGCCTCGTGCCCGAGCAGCATGGGGACGGGGCGGACCCGGTTGCCGTCGACCACGGACAGGTCCGAGTGGCACAGGCCGGCCGCGCGGATCCGGATGCGCACCTCCTCGGGTCCGGGCGGGTCGAGCTCGAGCTCCTGGACCCGCAGCGGTGCGGACTCGGCGTACGGGCGCGGGGCCCCGATCTCCTCGAGGACAGCTCCGGTGATCTTCATCCTGGCTCCTTCTCCTGTGCGCCGCCGGGTGGGGGCGGATGCGTCGTCGTGCATCCGACGCTACCGGTTCCCAGGCGCCGGCGGCAGGGGAACCCACCGACCGGTGGATGCACCCTCCGTCCCATCCTCTCGGCGGGAGCGACGCCTCATCAGGTGTGCTGAGGGCTCCCACGCCCCACGGTGACATCACTCGGGGTGCGGTCCGCGCACCTCGGGAGCGGGTGCGCGCCGTGGAGCACGCTCGCAGCCAGACCCGTGCAGGCGCCGAGCAGGAGCAGGCCGGAGAGGTAGATCGCCCACTCGGTGAAGTTGCCGCCGACGAACTCGACGAGGACGAACGCGATGAGCACCGGACCGGCCCAGCGCGGCGCGGTGCCGGAGCGGAGGTGGGCGATGCCGAGGAGCACCAGGCCCACCACCGTGCAGATCAGGCCGGCCATCATGAACGGCATCAGCGGCAGGTAGGACTCGAGCCGGCCGGCGGCCGCGAGGTTCGCGGTGGGGTCGGCGGCCAGCGCGTGGCGAGCCATCTCGACCCCGCAGAACACGGTGTGGCCGAAGCCGCCGAGGATGGCGAGTGCGCCGCCGATCGACGTCAGCCTGGGGGTGGCCGGATGGAGCCAGACCGCGACTCCGACGAAGGCGATCATGAAGGCGAGCTGGCTGAGGGCGAGCGTCAGGACGGCGATCGGGGCGGTGGCGCCGGCGTCGGCGATCACGAGCAGGCTGTTCTGGGGGTCGACGGCGCTGTGGGGGAGGAGCAGTGTCCAGACGATCGACATGGTTGCGAAGAGGACGAGGCTGATGGCGACGAGAAGTCGAAGTTTTCTGTTCATGTCTCCAGCACACCACCGCAGAGCGCGCCCGGCATCGACCCCGGGGTCGTGCCCGGTGTCCTCCGCGGGATGAGCCTGAGGCTGCTCGATGTCACCCATGGTTGACTCCCGCGGCGGCCTGCCCGTGCAGCACCGAGATCCGCGCGGACCGCCTCGGCGCCGGGAACGCCACCAGGGAGGGCCCGGGGAGCAGTGAGCACCACTGTTGTAAGGTCCGAAGATTGTCATCCGTGGGATGACGCCTCGGGTGCCCAACCGGCCTACCGTGAACATGTGGAGCGGCACCGGTCCAGGATCGTCGATCTCATGATCGCCCTCGCTGTGCTCGTGGTCGGCCTGCTGGAGATCTGGGTCCCGTTCGTCTCCCGCGAGGGGGACGGAAATCTGTGGCTGTCCTCGGCGCAGGTCGTCATCGTGGCGGCTGTCATGGTGGTGCGCCGCACCCGCCCGCTCCTCGCCGCCGGGGTGGCCTTCGTCCTGTTCAGCGGTCTGCACATCGCGGCGGTGACCTACCTGCTGTTCTACGGACAGTTCGTCCCGATGGTGCTGACGACCTTCGCCGTGGCCCGCTACGGGAAGGGCCGGGAGCCCTACCTCGGTGCGGCGCTGATCATCGGCACCATGCTCGTCGGCGACCTGCTCGTGCCGGAGCTGCAGGTCCCTGACGAGATCGTCTTCCACTGGAGCGTACTGTTCGGCGCCTATGCCCTGGGAACCTGGCAGCGGGTGATGGCGAACCAGGCCGCGCTGGCGCGGCAGCAGGCGATCGACGCCCAGGTTCAGGCCGCGGCCCGGACCGCACAGGCGATTCTCGGGGAGCGCACCCGGATGGCGCGTGAGCTGCACGACGTGGTGGCCCATGCGATGAGCGTGATCGTCGTCCAGGCGGGAGCGGCCCAGCTCGTCAGCGACGACGAGGACGAGGTGCGTCGTTCGCTCGAGACGATCCGGCTCACCGAGGCCGAGGCGCTGGCGGAGATGCGGCGGTTCGTCACGATGCTCCGGGATCAGGACGAGACCGCCCTGCGCGTGCCGCAGCCGGGACTGGCCGCGGTCACGCAGCTCGTCGACGACGCTCGCGACAGTGGGCTCCCGGTCACCCTCGCGGTGCACGGCACTCCAAGGTGCCTGCCGGCGGGGATCGACCTCGCGGCCTATCGGATCGTCCAGGAGGCGCTGACCAACGTCCGGCGGCACGCGACGGGTGCAGCGGCGGTCGAGGTGACCGTCGATCATGCGGAGGACGGGCTGCACCTGGGGGTGCGCGATGACGGGACCTCCGTGGCCGGGACGAGCGGTTCGGGCCACGGCCTGATCGGGATGCGCGAACGGGTCGAGCTCTACGGCGGATCCCTGCGCGCCGGCCCGGCGGATCCGCGCGGCTTCCTCGTCGAGGCCGTCCTGCCGGTGGAGCGATCGTGACCACCTCGGTGCTCATCGTCGACGACCAGGAGCTGCTCCGGGCGGGATTCCGGCTGATCCTCGAGAAGTCGGGGTTCGACGTCGTCGGGGAGGCCGCCGATGGGGTCGAGGCCATCGAGCGGGCGAGGGCTCTGTCCCCGGACGTCGTGCTCATGGACATCCGGATGCCGCGCCTGGACGGGATCGAGGCCACCCGCCGGATCGTGGCGCAGCTCCCCGCGACCAGGGTGCTCGTGCTCACCACCTTCGACCTCGACGAGTACGTCTACGATGCGGTGCGGGCCGGCGCGTCCGGCTTCGTGCTCAAGGACCTGCGCCCGGCCGACCTCGTCCGGGCCGTCGAGATCGTCGCGACCGGCGAGTCGATGCTCGCCCCGCAGGTCACCCGGCGACTGCTCGAACAGTTCGCACCGCCGCCGTCGCAGGCAGTGGCGCTGCCCGTGTTGACGGACCGCGAGACGGAGGTGCTCACGCTCATCGCGGCGGGGAGGTCGAACACCGAGATCGCCGGTCTCCTCTTCCTCAGCGAGGCGACGGTGAAGACCTACGACTCGCGGCTGCTCGCCAAGCTCGGCCTGCGCGACCGGGTGCAGATCGCCGTCCTGGCCTACGAGAGCGGACTCGTGCTGCCCGGATCGGGGTGACCGGCGGTGTGAGTGCGGGACGCCGATGTCCCGCCGCACGGGAAGGCGATCCACTCCGACCAGGTCACGGCCGCACCCACATAGCGCGGCCGCTCGAGCCGCCAGTCGCGGGCGACTGTGGAGCGTGCCGGGGCTACACCGGGAGTCCACGCCTGCGCCGCCGCGCGCGGTTGGCGAGCGCGGCCGCGGTGCCGAGGAAGACGAGCGCGGTGACGACCCAGACCGCGCGGATCCCGAGGGCCAGGTAGCACAGGCCTCCGAGCACCGCTCCGAGGGCGAGCGAGAGCCAGAGAAGGAAGTACCCGAGCCAGGCGGAATGGGCACCGCCGAAGAAGACGCCGACGAATCGCTGCGACATCTTCACCAGGGTGCCTGTCATGTAGGTCAGAGAGATCGCGACCTCGCCGTCGCGTTCGAAGATGCTGTTCATCGAGCCCACGGTGAAGGACAGGCTGAGCACCGCGGGCAGATCGTGCCCGGCGAGGACCAGGGCCGAGGCGATCATCGCCGTGAGGCAGACGAAGAGGAGGACGAGCTCACGCGGTCGGGTGGGCGGCAGGTGGCGGTGGGCGAGTCGACTGACGAGTGAGCCGATCATCACACCGAGGAGGAACAGGGCCATCTGTTTAGCAGCGTCTTTCGGTAGCGTGTGTGTGGCGAACCGGTAGCGCGGGCGGGACGACCGGGTAGCGGCGATCCCGCCCGCGGTGGTGTTCAGTCGGCGGCGTCGAGTTTGGTGTGGCGACGCA
>NZ_JALLGN010000047.1:0-485 GCF_023072605.1 Brevibacterium sp. R8603A2 | reverse complement strand
ATCGTAAGCGTCGCCGACGGTACCGATCGACGGCGCGATGCCCTCGAGGTCGAGATGCTCGGTGTATCGGATAGATGTGTACTGGGACCCGGCATCGCTGTGGTGGATCAAATCGCCAGGTGAGACGGGGTTTCCGTCGCGGTCGCGCTGCCACAGAGCTATCCGTAATGGGGTCATGACCAGGTCGGTGCGCATGCTGGAGCTGGCGTGCCAGCCCACGATCCGCTGGGCGAACACGTCCAGGACGAACGCGACGTAGACGAAGCCCGCCCAGGTCCTCACGTACGTGAAATCTGTGACCCACACCAGGTTCGGCGCGGACGCGGTGAAGTCGCGGTTCAGCAGGTCACCGGCACGTTTCCCGTCGGGGTCGGGGATGGTGGTGCGCAGCTTCTTCGCCCGGCGAACACCCTCGAGGCCGAGGGTGCGCATGGCCCGGTCCACTGCTCCGCGGGAGGTGGCGGCGAGGCCGTCTTGGCGGCGGA